>CAXNGM010000001.1:0-32377 GCA_964201695.1 Bacteroidia bacterium
TTGATTGGTTGTAAGTTGATCCAGTTCCAGTTACTTCGTCTTCGGAAAGTACAATAGCAAGTTTGAAATTATTATCTGCGGCTGTTTGAAAATTTGCAGAAACAGAAACATCTAAAACGCGTGTTGTTGCATCCCAATTTGCACCATTGGTAATGAATGCACTTGGAGCAATAAGAATGTTGTCTAAAAATGCAACTTCCATTTCGGATGGATCCATTTCAGTCCCTCTATCTACCAGCGCACTTGGATAACCGCTAACTGTTAAGGAAGCATCGTATTCTGTAACTGTCATTGGATCGCCATTATGAACTGCAATTCCAGCCCAATGCCCAGGATATTTTGATTCCATCATATCCATAAAAACAGCACCACGAGGACACCATTGGCACCATGTTCCTGTTCCTTCTTCGCCAACTACCATTTTACCAAGTGCTGGTGTAATCGCATTTATTACGGCGGAAGCTTGGTTATCGGCAGAGTCGCCATCAACAGTTCCGTTTACATTGCTTAGCGTTGCTGTCATGGTATTACTTCCTGCAACTAAAGACAAAGTGGAGGGCATCGAAAGGGTTGTTGTTGCTAGTGATGCGAGATTCAATCCTGTGAAATCGTTCGAGATATTTGTACCGTTATAATCTACTGTTATAGTTGCAGATGTAATAACGTTAACTCCTAAATTACGAACAGTTACATTAGGTGTAACAGCAGTTCCTACTAGATTTCCTTGGTTATATGCAACCAAATTAGCTGCTCCGTTTACCGTTGGCAATGTATAAGGTGTAACGGTGTATTGGAAATCATCAAAGAAATATCCGCAGCTGAAAGGTGTATTTTGATCTACTGGGAAAATATCGATAGAAGCAATTTGGTTTTCTGTATTTGCGAATGAACCAACAGAAACATCATCAATAAAAACTTCCCAAACGTTTGTATTGAAATTGATGTCCATTCTAAAATTAAACCATTGGTTTTGTGTGTACGTTGAAGTAAAATAAAGTCCCGTTTGGTTGAGTATAATTATGTCTCCATTATCGGCGAAGTTGCAGTCCATTGACCAAACATCACCAATTGTTGCATTTCGTTGAAGGTTAAAGTAAGCTGCTTTTCCAGTTTGTACTTTGATATTGAACTCCATCGAAATTTGTCCAGTGTTCAACACACCAAAATTATGAACCAAATCCGTTGGTCCGCCGCCCGAAACAGTAGATGCAAAAAAAAGTGAATTGGCTCCAGATAATGCTTCTGCATTAGACACGAGAACATCTTCTGTTCCTCCAGGAGCATTACTCCAGGTTGTCCAAGCTCCTGCACTTTGCGGGCATAAATAAGAACCCGCAGTATACGAGTCAAAGTTGTCGGAAAAAGTTTGCCCAAATGCAATGCTGCTAGCAAAAATTCCAAATACGAGTATCAGTTTTTTCATAGGTTTTTTTATAAATCAGTGCAAATTAAAATTCTTAATCGAGAAAAAAGCATTTTTGTAAAAAATTTCTATTTATTAAAATCATCGATCGAAATATTTTAACACTTCATGTCTTTTACCATAAGCTGGAGTGTCATCTTATTATTCCAATGGTTTTCATCCAACGTATAACAAACATCAACAGGTATTCCTTTCGAAATGGGCAAAAGCATATCGGCCCTCCCAAAAGCAATGGCATCAATATAGGGTTGATTTGGCTTGCCAAGCCTTACTTTTAAATGTGTAGCGCCCACAATTTTGCCATTTCCATCATCACTTAGTTGTTTGGTCATAAAAACAGGCGCCATGTTTCCTGGACCGAATGGAGCAAATTGTTTTAGAATTCGATAAAATTTAGGGGTAATATCACTCAATTCAATTTCCATATCAATCTCCACTTCCGGAGTTAACGACTCTTCCTTGATGGTTTTTGAAACAATCTCTTCAAACCGTTTTTGAAATGCCTCAACATTTTCCAAAGGCATCGTCATACCTGCTGCAAACATATGCCCCCCAAACTGTTCTAGTAAATCGGAGCAACTTACTAATGCTTCGTGAACATCAAATCCTTTTACTGAACGCGCACTTCCCGTTGCTTTTCCATTCGATTCGGTGAGAATAATAGTTGGGCGATAGTATTTTTCCATCACCCGGGAGGCAACAATCCCAACAACTCCTTTGTGCCATTCTTTTTTAAATAATACAGTCGATTTTGCATTCCGCAATGCCGCATTCGATTCAAAAAAAGCAAGCGCTTCGGAAGACATTTGTTGATCGAGGTCCTTGCGTCTGCTGTTTTGAGCATTAATCTGTAAGAGAATTTGTTCGGCTGTTGCAGTGTCTTCGGTAATAAGAAGTTCCACCGCTTTTTTACCATGTTCAATTCTTCCTGCCGCATTAATTTTAGGTGCAGCCGAAAAAACAAGATCTGAAATACTAAATTCCTTATCTGGATTTTTTTTGGAGCCCTCTTTGCCACTGCTTAATAACATGCGAATTCCTGGACGAGGATTGGTGTTGATTTGATGCATTCCGAAATATGCAAGAATTCTGTTTTCTCCCACAATAGGAACAATATCGGCTGCAATGGATGTTGCAACCAAATCGAGCCATTGTTCTGAAATATCCCCATTGGGAATCGATTGTTTCAGGGCTTGAATGAGTTTAAATCCTACGCCACAACCAGAAAGTTCTTTAAATGGGTAGGAACAATCGCTTCGTTTAGGGTCGAGAACTGCAACGGCTTCCGGGATTGTGTCTCCAGGAATATGATGGTCGCAAATGATAAAATCTATTTTTTTACTCGATGCATATTCAACTTTATCGATAGATCGAATGCCACAGTCGAGCGCAATAATAAGTTTGCAATTCAATTCTTCTGCCTTATCAATTCCCAAAAATGAAATTCCGTATCCTTCTATTCGTCGATCGGGAATGTAGAAATGGATCTTTTCAGGACAAATATTTCGGAAGTATGAATACATCAAAGCAACAGCCGTTGTTCCATCCACATCGTAATCGCCATAAATAAGAATGTTTTCTTGCTCTTCAAGAGCTGCTTCAATTCGTGCAACGGCCTTGTCCATATCCTTCATTAAAAATGGATCGTGCAATTCGCTTAACGATGGACGAAAAAACCGCTTTGCCTCATCGAAATTCTCAATGCCTCTTTGCAGTAACATTTTCGATAAGCGAGGATCGATATTCAATTGTTCAGCAAGTGTTGCCACTGAAGCACCATCAACATCAGGTAAAATTACCCAGCGTTTCGTGCTGTATTGGTTTGACATTTAATTGTATTTATTGAAATGTAAAATAAAATCGAGCGGAAGAGTTGAGAATTATCAAATTTAAGAGGGATTTAATCATCAAACAGGTGTTAATTTAAATTCAACAAGGAAACTTATACACCAACATGTTCAAAAAATAGCGGGTAATTTTATTTCTAATTAGGATGTTTTTTAAAATCCAACAAACATTTTCAATTAGATTGAGTTGTTTTGTAGCATGAAATCTAATTCAGTTATCGTTATCGGATCTGGCATTGCAGGAATAGCATCTTCGATTCGCTTAGCATGCAAAGGCTATGATGTAACGGTGATTGAAAAGAATTCTTATCCCGGAGGAAAACTAACTGAATTTAAGCAATCTGGTTTTCGTTTCGATGCTGGTCCTTCCTTGTTTACTCTGCCAAAACAAGTAGATGAGCTTTTTGAACTTGCAGGTGAAAATCCGCGAGATCATTTTAACTACGATCAATTGCCTGTTGTTTGCCATTATTTTTGGGACGATGGTACTTTTTTGGAAGCATCTGGAAACGAAATTGAATTTGCGAAAAAGGTTGAAAGGGTTCTGAATGTTCCTGCTAATCGAGTTACCGATTATCTTAAAAAAGCCCAATTTATATACGAAACCACGGCTCCCGTTTTTCTTCATCGTTCATTACATAAATGGAGAAATTTCCTTAATTCCGAAACGTTGAAAGGTATTTTAGCCAGTCCTCGTTTGGGCATTTTTTCAAACTTACATCACCAAAATGTCTTGCAATTAGGAGATCCTAAATTGGTTCAATTGTTTAACCGATATGCAACTTATAACGGCTCAGATCCTTACCAAGCACCGGCTGTTTTGCAAAGTATTTCGCACCTCGAATTTGGAAAAGGAGCTTGGTTTCCAAAAGGAGGAATGTCGAGTATTACCAATTCACTTGTGGCTTTGGCAAAACGCAAAGGCGTGAAGTTTCTTTTGAATGAAGAAGTGGAAGAAATTCGTACGGAAGGGAAACGTGTTATTGGAGTAAAAACGAATCAAATTCAATACGCAGCAAATTGGGTTGTTTGCAATAGCGACGTTGTTCCAGCTTATCGAAAGTTATTACTGAAACATTCTGCTCCCGAAAAAATTCTTAGTCAACCGAGATCGAGTTCTGCACTTATTTTTTATTGGGGAATCAGTAGTGTTTTTAAGGAATTGAACATGCATAACATTTTCTTTTCGAACGATTATCAAGAAGAATTCAAATTTATTTTTGACGGGGACAAGATTTCGAATGACCCAACGATTTATGTAAACATCACTTCCCAAATTCAAAAAGAGGATGCACCTGAGGGTTGCCAAAATTGGTTTGTGATGATAAATGTACCCGGTAATAAAGGACAAGATTGGGATGCCTTGATAGAGCAAGCTCGGAAAGACATTCTTCAGAAGCTAAGTTTCAGATTGGGTCGAAACATTGAAGAATTGATTCTGAATGAATCGGTGTTGGACCCAAGAAGCATAGAATCGAAAACCTCTTCGTTCCAGGGTTCTTTGTATGGAAGTAGTTCCAATAATCGGTATGCTGCATTTTTACGCCACGCTAATTTTTCCTCACACATTACAAATCTCTATTTTTGCGGTGGAAGTGTTCATCCTGGCGGCGGCATTCCACTTTGTTTGCAGTCTGCAAGAATTGTTGCCGACCTTATTCCAAAAGCATGAGCCCATTTGCTAAAAAAATCCCTTTCTTAACCAGTCCAATGCATGGAGCGTATGTGCTTTTGCTTTTCTATTCAGTTGGAATTATCGGGTTAATTTCGAGTTATAGCAATACGTTTCGATTATTAACGCCCTTTAATTTACTGCTTTCGGCATTTATTTTAATTGCTTTCCACAACAAATACGACTGGAAATTCTGGGGGCTTTTGCTGATTTGTTTCACAACTGGATTTGGTGTGGAATGGATTGGGATTCACACTGCTTTAATTTTTGGGCATTACAGTTATGGAGAAACTTTGGGTTTTAAATATGAAGATGTTCCCATTATCATTGGACTCAATTGGTATCTTTTAGCCTATATCTCAACCGACTTAAGTGCTAGAACCAAGTTTCCATTGTATGTGAAAGTGATCTTGGGCGCGCTTTTCATGACGGCAATCGATTACCTAATCGAACCCATCGCCATTCGTTTTGGATTTTGGTTTTGGCATTCAGGACAAATTCCATTAAGCAATTATGCAGGTTGGTTTCTGGTATCACTTCCTTTGCAGTGGTTTGCGCATCGATTTTATTCTGGAAACAATCCCGTAGCTTTGTGGTTATTACTAGCTATGACATTCTTTTTTCTGACTTTGCATTTTATATAATATGACTTGGCTTCTTAATACCGGCATTGTCATTGCCACCTTTTTTTTCATGGAGTTTATGGCTTGGGCCACGCATAAATTTGTGATGCATGGATTTTTATGGATATTACATCGCGACCATCATGAGCCGCATTCCAATATTTTTGAACGAAACGACGCATTCTTCCTCATATTCGCAATCCCAAGTTGGTTGTGTATTATGTTTGGGATGATGCATGGAAATGATTTCAAATTGTATATTGGGATTGGCATTTTAGTTTATGGTTTAGCGTATTTCCTTGTTCATGAAGTTTTTATTCATCAACGATTAAATTGGTTCAAACGAAGTGATAATCGCTACTTAAGGGCCATTCGAAAAGCTCATAAAGTGCATCACAAAAATCTTGGTAAAGAGCATGCCGAATCATTTGGAATGCTTGTGGTTGCTCGTAAATTCTTCAAAGAACAACAAGGTGTTTCCCGATAAATTTCTTTATCTGATTTTGATGCTAGCAAGTTTAGCGTATCCCTTGGCTCAAAGCTTCGAGAAAAAGATTGCGCTCTGGAAAAAGTGGAAACACATGTTTCCTGCAATGCTTATTACGGCAGGATTTTTCCTTATTTGGGATGAATTTTTTACACGAATCGGGGTGTGGAGCTTTAGTGAGAAATACACACTAGGTTTCAATATCGGAAGTTTACCTATCGAAGAATGGCTCTTTTTTCTGATTGTACCTTATTGCTGCTTCTTTGTTTATTTCGTCTCCATTTATTTTATTAAGCGGGATGTTCTTGCTCAATATCAGCGAGTTATTTCACTCGTATTTATAATAATTCTTCTTATAGCTGCAGTTTTATATTACAACCATTGGTATACTGCATTTACATGTTCTGCATCAGCAATTTTACTTATTTACTTAACCTTTATTAAACGCGCAATTTACCTCGGAAGGTTTTTTATTGGGTATGGAATCAGTTTAGTTCCTTTCCTGATTGTAAATGGCGTTTTAACTTCGAAACCTGTTGTTATGTATAATGATGCAGAGAATTCTGGTTTCCGAATTTTTATTGATGGAATTGCAAATATTCCGGTAGATGATTTAGCTTATTGCTTGTTATTATTGCTCATGAATGTGTCTTTGTATGAGACGTTTGCCTCGCGCAATAAACGAGACTTTGAACTCCGTTGATTGATTAATAAAAAAATCTGCTATTTTTGGAAATTCAATCCGAATAATCATGCGCATCCTTCCCTATTTTTTGGCAATTTTAATTGCAATGTCTGCTTTTTCATGTAAAAAACTTGATGAGTTGGTTAGTTTCAATATTGTTACTCACGACAAAGTTTTTTTTGAAATGGTTTACGACACCGTTTTAACAGATACTTTTCCTGGAAATGAAACATTCTCCATTGTGAGTGAGGGCTACCAGTTCAGTGATTTAGATAAATTCAAAACCAACAAATCAACGCCCCAAACAGTTGAATCGGTTCAGGCAATCAATCTTATTATGGCAATCGATTCTGGAGCATCGAACTTCGGTTTTGCATCCAATTTGACCATTTATGTTTCATCGCCAAGTAATCAGTTTCAAGAGTTTGAAATTGCAAATATCCCAAGTCCGGCATCTACTGGAAATGTAATTCAAGTAGAAATGAGTGCCGATGACGATTCTTGGCTCAAAGCTATAAATAAAGATAAATACCGCTTTCGCTCAGAATTTACGCTGATTAATCCTATGCCCGATTCCATTTATTTGGACTACAGTATGGATTTCCGATTGAAAGCAATGCCAAACGAGTAAGTGCTTTTTGTGGATTTAGCAAACCCTTCCTTGGTTTCCATCATTGTACCTTGTTATAATTATGGGCATCTTCTTGGCGAAACACTTACTAACATCTTAGAACAATCATACGCAAATTGGGAATGCATTATTGTAGATGATGGTTCTACTGATAATACATCAATTGTTGCGAATGAATTCGTTAAAAACCACAAACAATTTAGCTACGTATTTCAGAAAAATGCAGGACTATCCGCTGCTCGAAATACCGGTCTTCATCATTCAAAAGGAAGTTTTATTCAGCTTTTAGATGCTGATGATTTTATAGAATCGAACAAGCTTCTTGCTCAAATCAATGTATTTACTGAGTATCCTATTTCGGACATAGTATATTCTGAAGTTCGCTATTTTAGTTCTGAACAACATTCATTAAGGCGATTTTCAATGAATGAAATCGATAATCCTTGGATGCCGAAAGTTGATTCAAGTAACCAACAACTCTTAATGAGTTCGTTGATTGATTTAAATATTTGTGTAGTAAATGCGCCCTTAATTCGTAAAAGTGTGTTTGATAGAATTGGACTTTTTAATACGAAACTAATTGCAGTAGAAGATTGGGAATTTTGGTGTCGTTGCGCATTTCAAGAAGTTAATTTCCGATTTGATAATTCCCAAGGAACACAAGCGCTTGTTCGGTTTCATGAAGGAAGTATGAGTAAGAACATAAAAAGAATGTATGAGGCAGCTAGTGTTGCTCGTAAAACGATTGAACATCTAATTCAAAAAATGAATTCGCATGATGATACCTCTCAATTATTTATAAGGAATCGGCAAGAAAGAATATTCTTACACAAAAGTCTTTTTGAAATTTACAGAGATGAAAAAGATTTTAAAAACGCACTAACGCATTTGTATCATTTTGGATTAATTTCAAATCAAAAGCGTTATGTAATCAAAGAAGCGTTTCATATTTTAAAATTGAGATTAAATGTTGCATCCTCAAAAGGGTAATTTTTAACTAAGCATGCCAAATCTCATTCATTTTGTATGGACCTAAAATGAGTAAATACAAACTCTATCAAAAAAATGAGGTCTTATTTCAAGTAAATTGATAATTTTGCTATCCTTATTAGAAGAAATTCACAAACACATGAAGCAACTTCAACCTCTCAAGGCGTTTAAATTGGGCATTTTTTTCGCCTTTATATTCCTAATCTCATTATCTTCTTTGGTAAATGCGCAGAAAGCCGATCCATTTCAGGTAACCCAAAAAGTACCCATTAGCGCTGAAGTTTATGGAAATTTGAAAGCGCAAGGGAAACTCAATCCAAAAGCAAACTATATAATTAGTCAGCCAGTTAAATCGGGTGTTTTATCTCATAAAAATGTCATTAGTTCAGGCAAAAAATCGAGAGTACTTACCTCGCCACCTTGTGGTTACATTGCTACTGATGATTTTCAAGATCCTTGGGGTGGTGATGTTTATTTCGATGATTCTCCTCCCGCTGGAGAATTTTCAGTGCCTATTCCGTTCGATTTCTGTTTTTACGGAACGACTTACAACAACTTTATCATCAATAACAATGGAATTATTACGTTCGATGCTCAATACACGACCTTCACCTCGAATGCTTTCCCAGACGCAACCATTCCAGCTATGATTGCTCCTTTTTGGGGTGATGTAGATTCCGGTTCGCCCGCCAATCCACTCGGACAGGTGCGTTACGATGTGTATCCAGAATATGCAGTAGTTTCTTGGGATACAGTGGCTGTTTTTAACGAACAAGCAAACTTGAGAAATACCTTTCAGGTAATTATTTCTAACGGAACCAGCCCTGTGCTTCCAGCAGGTTCTAACATCGCCTTTATTTATGGAGAAATGCAATGGACAACTGGCGATGCTTCCCAAGGGACAGATGGTTTTGGAGGAACGCCAGCGACGGTTGGTGTTAATCGTGGCGATGGTGTTGATTATATTCAATTAGGCCGTTTCGATGCCGAAGGAACAAATTACGATGGTCCTTTTGGAAACAACGACCAAGTGAGTTTCCTAGACAATACCATTTTCTTTTTCAATACTTGTTTGCAACCCGGATCTCAAAACAACATTGCCCCTATTGCTATTGGCGCTCCATTGTGCGATACTATTACGGTTTGTGTAGGATCCGATTATGCCTTAGATTTCAATTTCATTCCAGTTGAACCCGACCAGACGGTGGGAGCAGAGTTAATCACAACTGCAGTTCCTGGACTTACGGTTTTGCCTTCCGTTCCTGGTGTTCAATGCAATGTTCTAGGTACCTTTACTGGTACAACGAGCAATTTAGGATATCAAACAATAACTTTTACAGCAACTGATGATGGCATTCCAGCTGCGACATACACCATCGATTTAACATTTAATGTAATAGAAAGTGGGTTTGTACCAGAGATTTCAGGTGTTCCAAGTATTTGTAGTGGCGCATCAACATCGCTCTCTATTATTGGAGGAAGTTATGAAACGTATTCGTGGTCTCCTTTAAATCAAACAACACCAGCAATATCCGTTTCTGATTCAGGATCCTATACAGTCACAGTTTCTGTAGGAGGTTGTATTGGTACTTCTCTTCCTTTCCAAGTTGGTGTTGAGAACTCTCCCACGCCATTTATCTTAGGTCAAGATACTGTGTGTAACACAGCTACAACTCAAATTTATACATCAGAACCCTATTTATCCTATATATGGTCTGTCCCATTTAATACGGATACTATTTCTGTTGGAAGTGGCGCCTACACAGTAACTGTAACCGATTCTACTGGTTGTTCCGGAACATCTCCCTCATATACAATTACCTCCGTTTCGGCCATTACACCTATTATTACCGGCGATGGTCATACCTGTTTTAATGAAACAGCTGCTATAAGCACTGCTTCAAATTACGTTTCTTATGCTTGGTCTGGAAACGCTGGAACAACAAATCAGGTTAATGTTCCAGCTGGATCTTACACAGTTTCTGTGGTTGATTCTAATGGCTGTGCTGGAACATCCAATTCATTTATTATAACTAACTCGACTCCAACTCCTATCATTGCCGATTATGTGCAATTTTGCCGTTACGATAGCATAGCATTAACCGTTCAAAATTTTGATGATTACCGTTGGGTTTACGCTAATGATACTCTTAGTTCATCGGACACGCTTCTTTGGTGGGGTGGAGATGGCCAAAAATATACTGTAAGTGTTTTTGTAACAGACGCTTTTGGTTGTATTGGTTCTGATACGATCAATGCTCCATATACAAATCATCCAACAGCTAATTTCGTAACAAATCCCTCCACAATAACAACTTTCTTAAACACACCAATAACGTTCAGTGATGCATCAACAGCAATTACCAACGACCCATTAGATGCGTGGCAATGGGTTTTTGCACCTCCAAGCGCAAGTGATACTTTGTTAGGTTCTGTTCAAACAGAAAACCTCGGCTCAATTGATTCGGTGAATGTTACCCTCATAATCACATCCGAAATTGGCTGTCGCGATACCATCTATAAAACAATCCATTCACCCTATGTGCCGAATGCGTTTAGTCCAAACGGAGATGATAAAAACCAATACTTCAAGATTCCATTCTTAGTGAATGTTCCAGGAAATACGGTGATGGTATTTAATCGTTGGGGTATTAAAGTGTTTGAAGCAAACGATTATAAAAACGATTGGGCTGGTGATGATTTACCCTCAGGTACTTATTATTATGTTGTTGCTGCTCCTAATTATACCACATTGAAAGGTTCTGTTAGCATTTTCAGAGATTAAAAAAATAGCATTTTAAGGAAAAGGGATTCAATTTTTATTGAATCCCTTTTTTTTATAACTCTATTCAACTAAACCTTATTTTTGCGACTTAATTTAACGAATGAAAGTTACCGAACACATTGAAAAAGCAAAGGGAACCTTGTTTTCTTTCGAAGTTTTACCTTCATTAAAAGGTTGCGATATTCAAGATCTATACAATGGAATTGAACCCTTGATGGAATTTAATCCAAGCTTTATCAATGTCACATACCATCGGGAAGAGTTTATCTATAAGAAACTCACCAATGGCTTACATGAAAAAATACATGCACGTAAACGCCCCGGAACAGTGAGCATTTGCGCTGCTATCAAATACAAATATGGAATTGATACCGTGCCGCATTTAATTTGTGGCGGTTTTACTTGCGACGATACCGAACTCGCTTTAATCGACATGCATTATTTGGGAATGGATAATGTGTTGGCGCTTCGTGGCGATTCAGTGAAGGGCGATTCTCAGTTTATTCCCGAAAAAGGAGGTCATGCTTTTGCATCCACCTTGGTGAGTCAAATTAGCCAAATGAATAAAGGCCATTACCTTGACGACGAAATTGTAGAAGGAATCCCGACTGATTTTTGTGTTGGTGTAGCAGGTTACCCTGAAAAACATTTTGAAGCTCAGAATTTAAAATCAGATTTAAAACATCTGAAAGCAAAAGTGGATGCTGGTGCACATTACATCGTTACCCAAATGTTTTTCGATAACAAAAAGTATTTTGCATTTGTTGATGCATGTCGTAAAGCAGGAATCAACGTACCCATTATTCCAGGATTGAAACCTATTACAACGCAAAAACACATTTCATTTTTGCCTAAAACATTTCACATCGATATGCCAGAGGCACTTGCCGACGAATTGGAGAAATGTAAAAACAATGAGCAGGTGAAGCAAGTGGGCATTGAATGGGGAATTCAACAATCGAAGGAACTTATTGCAGCCGGAGTGCCTTGCATTCACTATTACACAATGGGGAAATCGGATGCGGTGAAGAAAATCGTTTCTTCCGCTTATTAATTACCCAATCGTATCAAAACGGCTTTCCCATTCGATTGTCCAATTGTGTAAACAATCCGATTGCTCGGTTTGAAATACATGGATGGGAAAATGGGTCTTTCTAACCATACCGTTTTCATCGTTAATTGCCCGTTGCCGTCCAACACGACTTCGTTTAATTGGCTTTTCTCAGTTCCAAGAAGCTTGTTGGTTTTCTGATTTAACTCATTATAGAAAAATTTATGAATGCCCGATTGCCCTTCTAAATCAATAAAAGAAAGATTTAAGCCTTCATCATCTTGGGATTCTTGTTCCTTATTTATAGTTTGGTACCAATCTATTTCTGCTCCTTCATTAAAGGAAACAATTAAAATCTTGCCCGCTTTAAATTGGGTATGGCAAATTTCTAATCCTGTGCGATAATCTGTTTCACAGACTTCTTCAGTGCTAATTTTCTCAGCAATAAGTAAAATCCCATCTTTCCCATTTGGAATAATTCGTTGTGTTTTATACCCTGAGAATTCTTCTACACCAACTTGCCTTTCTTCACCAATAAAACGCGACTTAAAATCACTA
Source organism: Bacteroidia bacterium (assembly GCA_964201695.1). Classification (GTDB taxonomy): domain Bacteria; phylum Bacteroidota; class Bacteroidia; order M30B66; family M30B66; genus CALQRR01. The sequence continues at coordinate 12,753 of CAXNGM010000001.1, forward strand.
TCAATTCGATGAATTCCTTTGGTTTCGATAGTCCCTTTCTCACGATTGATCCGCAAAAAGAAAACGCTCGAAATTTGACTCTTCTTTTGAAATTCATCACGCATCAAACCCGAAATAAGTAATTTCTCACCTTTGCCAAGACTCATTTTTAAACTCGAAACTATTTTCCCAGGAATATCCAATTGGTATTCTAAAACTTCATCATTCATAACAGGAAAAGCAAAAACAGAATACACAACATCCAGCGAGTCATTCAATTTATTTCCTCTTAAAAGCAAATGTAAATTCCCATATTCATCAAGTAAAACATCCTCCATTTCAGGATTTTCTGCTTGAAAAGGAATTTGGACACTTAGTTTTTTTATCTCCTGGAAGTTTCGATCAAAAACGTTAAGGTCAAGTCTCTGTGTTTTACTTTCTGAGGTTTCGTTTAAACTAACAACGGCTAAAATATCCTTCTTGCTATCACCAATAATATGAAATCGTTTTTTATTTATTTCGAAATGATTGGTTTCACTTGTTTGGAGTTGGATTTTCTTTCCAATCTTACCTAAACTGTCGATGGTTAAATAACTTAAGGTGTTCGATTTATTCTGCTTGTCGAAGGAAGATCCAAATAAACAAAGTTGACCATTCCAGATGCGAATATCTTCAGGATAAAATTCTTGTCTTCTTTCAAATAACCCATTTATTGGCCATGAATGTGTTAGTTTGAGACTCGTTGTATCGAATAATTCTATGCGAACGTCTTGAATAATTTGCTCCCGTTCATCTGCATTTGCTCGAACCAAAACACATGCATTTTTATAAAAGCCGGGCATGCAAATCGGATAGAAATCCTTTTCAAAAGAATACAATTCCCCTTGCTTTATTTGTTGTGCCGAAAGCGAAATACTGCAAACAAAAAAGGAAATGCAAATAATTAACCTCATGCACTTACCTTCTTCTGAACATTTCCTGCAGAAGCATTTTTATTTGCAAGTTGACCACAGGCGGCATCAATATCTCTTCCACGACTTCTACGAACATTTACAATCACCCCTTTTTGTTCAAGAAAAGAAGTAAATCGGATCAATTGTTCATCGCTAGCTCGTTGAAATTCACCGTCATCAATTGGATTGTATTCTATGATATTCACTTTCGATGGAACCTGTTTTACAAATGCAGCTAACTCCCTTGCATCGTCAATTGAATCATTGAAATCCTTAAATATAATATACTCCAATGTTGGACGAGTTCCGGTTTTCTCATTGAAATAGGTCAATGCATCAATCAATGCTTCCAGAGAATTGGAATCATTAATGGGCATTATTTTACTGCGTTTTTCATCGTTAGCGGCATGAAGCGACAAAGCCAAATTGAATTTTACGCCATCATCTCCCAACTTTTTTATCATTTTCGATATCCCTGCAGTCGATACAGTAATACGTTGCGGTGACATGCCCAAACCTTCTGGAGAAGTAATTTTTTCGATGCTCTCCAACACATTTTTATAATTGAGCAAAGGTTCTCCCATGCCCATATACACAATGTTTGAAAGTGGAATATTGTAGTTTTCTTCACTCTGTTTCCGAATCGCAACTACCTGATCGTAAATCTCACCGGCCTCCAAATTTCTCAGTAATTTGAGTTTCCCAGTTGCACAAAATTTACATGTTAAACTGCATCCAATTTGTGAGGAGATGCAAGCGGTCATTCGTGTTTTTGTTGGAATCAAAACGCCCTCCACAACGGGCCCGTCGTGTAATTTGAATGCCGTTTTAATGGTTCTGTCCGAACTTTTCTGTGAACTGGCTACTTCAATTCCATGAATAAAAAAGTTCGTTTCCAATTGGCTTCGAAGCTCTTTACTGAGGTTTGTCATTTCGTCAAACGAATGCGCCGACTTTTTCCATAACCACTCAAAAACCTGCTTCGATCGAAATTTGGGTTGCTTTTGTTCTGAAAACCATGTTTCCAAATCGGCGAATGACAATGTTCGAATGTCTTTTCGGGTTTCTTGCATATTCGCAAAGATATAACAAGCAGTTGGCTTATCGATTATTTACCAAGCTCATGTACTTTTGTTGGATGCGCCAAATTTCTTCCGATTGCATTTTCCCCGTTACTTCAGCTCCTGTAAAAAATGGAATCCTTCGTTTAACCGATGATGCCAAGGTGATTGATATTTTAAAACCCGGTGATAAAGACTACGATTTAAGTGCTGCCGAAATTCATGAAGGTTGGCTTATCCCAGGATTAATCAATGCGCATTGCCATGTGGAACTTTCTCACTTGCAAAATACAGTCAAGGAGCATACCGGATTAGACGGATTTTTAGAAGAACTTATGTCGGTTCGGGAAGCGGATGAATCGACAATTAAGCAAGCCATTGAGGAAGCAGATGCTGCAATGTGGAATAATGGAATCGTCGCAGTTGGCGATATTTCGAACGGTTTTGCAAGCTTTGCAACGAAAAACAAATCCCCAATTCGTTATCATACATTCATTGAACTTTATGGCCTAAATGCCACTAAGGCAGAATCCATCTTCTCGTCTGGGGAAAACCTACTCAATCAACTTATTAAAAATAAAAGCAATTTTTCCGGAAACATCAATCCACATGCGCCTTATTCAGTTTCCAATAAACTTCTAGATTTAATTTGTAATCATGTTTCAGAAAAAGATGGGATTTTCTGTATTCATAATCAGGAGACCCAATCGGAAGAAGATTTCTTTAAGTCGGGCGAAGGAATCATGGTTAATCGAATGCAAAAAATGGGCATCGATTTGAGCTCGTTTTCACCTACCGGAAAATCGTCCCTTCAATCGCTATTAAATTCGATGAATTTGCAGAAAAAAGTGATGCTCGTTCATAATACATTCTCCAATGAATCTGATATTATTGCGGCTGAAGCGTCGCTCGAGAATGTTTATTGGTGTTTGTGTCCATCAGCAAATCTTTATATCGAAAACCGCCTACCATCAATTGATCTTTTTCGAAAACACTCAAATAAAATTGTCATCGGAACCGATAGTTTAGCATCCAATCACCAACTCGATTTAATTCGGGAAATGTATGTGCTTCAATCACATTTTAATGATTTAACCTCTGAAGAACTCATTGAATGGGGCACACTTAGAGGTGCTGAAATTCTAGGATTTGATACTGATTTAGGTAGTTTCAGTGCAGGTAAAAACCCGGGCTGTGTGTTAATTAAACATGTTGACAAAAAAGGGGCAAAGTTTCTACCCGAAAGCTATGCGCGAATGATTTGATTGATTATACTTGCTTCTTGACTATATTCTGAAATTATAAGAGTATTTTCAAAGGTTAAATGGAGGATAATCAACTTATTTTCAGCTTTTTCAGGCACCCTTCGTTTGGACTTAGTCTTGATGCCTTTATGGTAAAATTGCTTGAGAATAAAACCTTTTCATACAATTACCAAAGACTATTATTCGAACGCATGAGTGATTTCCCTTATCCATATTCGGATGAGGAGAAGAAAGTATTGCGAAAAATTAGCGAATTAAGTCCCAAAAACATCGAACAGCATTTCAATAAAAAGCAAGTTAAGTCGGCTGTTTTTTTGGAGAAACTTGCCAACGATAAAGATCAAATGAAACTGCTTTCGTCTTATTTTGATAGACGATTATCAGCCTGTCTTGAATTATTAAAAGGTAGCAAGGTTTATTGGAAAGAGCGTTCCTCTGACCATCCCGGAATGCAAGGTTTTAATGTAGAAACCGAACCTGCTCATGTAACGTATTTTTTTGATAGACAGACCGAAGGTATTCAATACAAGTTGCAAATTGAACACAAAGGAAAGATTCTCGATTTGAAAAAGGGGGGATCCGAGATTTTGAGTCATAATCCATGTTGGGTGCTCCACAATGGTTCCATACTTCATTTCAATGATGGAACAGATGGAAACAAAATAAGTCCATTCCTAAAGCAAGGGGAACTTCATATTCCAGATAAATTAGCGGATAAATTTTTGGAGTCCTTTATGCTTCGTGCTTCCAAAAAATTCAATGTTCAATATTCTGGATTTAATGTAATTACAGAACCCGGAAAACGTTCCGCGGTGATTAGTATTGAAATGGATTTAGCGAATGCACCAGTACTCCAGTTAAATTTTAAATACGATCGTTTTCAAGTTACAGCAGCTCAAGATCAAGAACTACTCGTTTCGCTTCAACGCGAAGAGTCTGGACTTCATCTACTTAGATATTCTCGCGACCGAGCCTTTGAACACGCGCGCTCGGAGGTTTTCATAAAAGCGGGACTAAAGCAAATAAAGCCCTCTTGGTTTATTCCCGAAAGCCAAGATACTTGGACATACAATCAATTGCTCGAATGGTTATCGACCCATAAAGACGATTTCCTAGAAAGAGGTTTTGATACAGAAATATCATGGGAAGGGAGGCGCTTTGTTGCTGAACTGCCAGTTGTAGAAACACGCGAGGTTTCAGAAGGAACTGACTGGTTTGATGTTCTCGCCATCGTTCATATTGCTGGAATGCAGATTCCATTTGTGAAATTTCGCAAAAATATTCTCGAACGAGATCGATATTTCAAACTTCCTGATGGGAGAATGCTCTTGTTGCCCGAAGTTTGGTTCTCGGAATACGCCGATTTATTTCAGTTTGGCGAGGATAAAGAGGAACTGCTTCGCATGCACAAACAGCACGAAGGCTTATTAAACAACCATCCGATTGTAAAAGGCGACTTAAATGCGCGTCTTTCAGAAGCAGGAAAATCAGCATACTTCGAAACATCAACCGTCGAATATCCTGTTCCAGCAAAACTCAACGCAACACTTCGTGATTATCAGAAAACGGGCTTCGATTGGCTTTGCCGATTGGCTGTTAAAGGATTAGGCGCTTGTTTAGCCGATGATATGGGACTTGGAAAAACATTGCAGGTTATTGCGGTGTTGTTATGGTCGAAAGAAAAACAAATTCCTCGATTAGAATCTCCTGCTCCAGATGTAAATCTCGATCTTTTCAAAGAAACATCGGAGTTTACAAATTCCAGGAAGCATTCTCCTTCGCTTATTGTTATGGCTCCTTCCTTGGTTTATAACTGGGAAAATGAACTTCGGAAATTTGCTCCATCGCTTACAATTCATAAACATCTTGGGCAAAGACGTACCACGGATCCTAAACTTTTCAGTCGCTACGATATTATTTTAACCACCTATGGTATCGTTCGGAATGATGTTGAATTACTCAAACAAACGCATTTCGACCACATCGTTTTAGATGAAAGTCAGTTGATTAAAAATGTGCGTTCCTTAAGCTTCCAAACAGTTAAACAATTGGCGGGTTCTCAGCGTATTGTTTTAACGGGAACCCCTGTTGAAAATTCACTTGCAGATCTTTGGGCACAACTCACGTTTCTTCAACCTGGATTGATTGGAAGTTTCAAATACTTCAGACAAGAGTTTGTTATTCCAATCGAGCAACAACAAGATGCTCAGAAGCTTGATAAGTTGCGTAAAATAATACAGCCGTTTATTTTGCGAAGAACCAAAGAGGAAGTTGCCCCAGAACTTCCCGTTCTAACGCGTGCTGTTCATTATTGCGAAATGTCTTCCGATCAACGCGACTTTTACGAGGAACAAAAATCGGTATATCGCAACAAAATTCTCGAGAACATTTCGCGCGATGGGTTAGAAAAAAGCCAGTTGCTTATTCTTCGTGGTTTAACACATTTGCGGCAGATTGCAATTCATCCATCGCTTATCAATCCTGAGTATACCGGAAGTTCTGCTAAAATGGAACAAGTTCTTGAGATGCTTTCTCAACTTCGAGAGCGAGGACGTAAAGTGTTGATGTTTTCGCCTTTTGTGCGACACCTCAATTTATACCGTCGTTATTTTGAGCAAAATAATATTCCGTTTTCTTTTCTCGCGGGTGAAGTTCCTCAGCACCAGCGTGCTTCTGTTATCAACGATTTCGATAATCATGAAGGATCTCGTGTATTTCTTATTCAATTAAAAACAGGAGGCTCAGGACTCAATTTAACGCAAGCCGATAATGTGTTTTTGTTGGATCCTTGGTGGAATCCAGCAGCCGAAGATCAGGCAATTGCTCGTTCTCATAGAATGGGCCAACACCATCCTGTTTTTGCTTGGAGGTTTATTACTAAAGACTCCATTGAAGAAAAAATTCTGCGGCTTCAGGAACGTAAAACACGACTTGCAAGCGATATCCTCGAAGGATCTTCATCATTTAGAACGCTTACAGAAGAAGAGCTCGACGATCTTTTTGGATAGATTTAAATGAGCGAATTTTAATCCTTTTCTTTCAACAACAATTCCTTAGTTTCGCAGAAATACAATTTTTATGGAACAAATTGCGGCCAGAAAACATCCACGCGCATTGCCCTTTTTATTTTTCACTGAAATGTGGGAACGTTTTGGGTATTACTTAATGATTGGGATTTTCCAGCTATACATGACTGCTTCTTTAGCTGAAGGTGGCTTGGGTTTCGATCGAAAAGATGCTGCCGATATTTATGGAACCTTCATCGCGTTTGTTTTCTTAACTCCCTTTTTAGGTGGATTACTTGCCGATCGTGTTCTTGGATATCGCCGATCAATTTACATTGGCGGAATTCTCATGGGACTTGGATATTGTGGTCTCGCATTAGATGGCATGGGCTATTTTTACAGTTCACTTGCCTTGATTATTGTCGGGAATGGATTTTTCAAACCCAATATTTCCACCTTATTGGGGAACCTCTATTCCGAAGATCAATACAAATCGAACAAGGATAGTGGCTACAATATCTTTTACATGGGAATCAACATCGGTGCGTTAGTGTGTAATTTCTTCGCAGCTTTTATGCGTAACAAATACGGTTGGGAATTTGCCTTTTTAACAGCCGGTATTGGGATGTTTTTAGGATTAATCATTTTCGCCATTGGAACACGCCATTATAGTCATGCTGATGTGAAAAAAGCAGCGCAGAAAGAAGACATGTCAGTTGCGCGTGTTCTTTCATTGGTATTGCTTCCTGCAATTGCTGTTGGTATTGGAGGATGGCTTATTCCGGGTAATTTATTCGGATCCGATTCTACCGATGCGTTCATTTTTGCCTGTATTCCGGTTATTGCATTTTATGTTTCCTTGTACACTCGTGCAGCAGCATCCGACAAACGTCCAATTGCCGCATTATTGGCTGTTATGGCCGTAAGCGTTATGTTTTGGGCTGTCTTTAAACAAAATGGAACGGCACTTACCACCTGGGCGCAGTTTTACACCGACCGCGAACTTCCAGCTGCAATTGCCAATGGTGCAGATAGCTTATACTTGGCCGAAAAGGTTACCAATGCTCCCGACAGTGTTTCTTTGTACAATGAAAAATTTCAAGTTCAGAAAGCAGATGGAAAGTTTATAACAGTCTTGGAAAAGCCAATCTATTTCCGAATATGGAATTTCTCATTGTTCTTATTTAATGAGAAGTCTCATGTTGAGAAAGTTGATGGAAAACCAATAAAAGTATGGGATAAGCCAATCTACTTCCGAAACCTTCAAACTGAAAAAATGCCAGCTGAAGGGGAAACGGTTAAGCTTGTTAATACCGAGATTTTTCAATCCATCAATCCTTTTTGGGTGGTTGTTCTAACGCCATTAGTTGTTGGCTTCTTTGCATTCCTTCGTAAACGAAAAAGAGAGCCTTCAACGCCCGATAAAATTATGTGGGGTTTATTTATTTCTGGACTTTCTACGCTTGTCATGATTTGGGCGGTAATGTCCTGCCACAATGGAATCGAAAAAGCATCTTCTTGGTGGCTCATTGGATGCTACGGAGTAATCACGATTGGCGAATTATTTTTAAGTCCGATGGGATTATCGATGGTTTCCAAATTAAGTCCACCGCGATTAACAGCACTCATGATGGGAGGTTGGTTTCTCTCAACATCGATAGGTAATAAACTTTCTGGAATTCTTGCAACTCTTTGGGATACCTACGAAAACAAGAGTAATTACTTCTTAGTGAACTTTATTTTACTTATTGTAGCAACAATAATATTGCTTTCCATGTTAAAGTGGCTTCGTAAAATTTTCAAAGAACACGCCGCATAAATTATGAAACAACAATTTACTTTTAATGAAAAACTAAAACACGATGTACCTGCATCGGTCATGGTTTTTTTGGTTGCTTTGCCACTGTGTTTGGGTATTGCTTTGGCCAGTGGAGCACCAGCGTTTTCAGGTGTTCTCGCTGGTATAATTGGCGGAATAGTTGTAGGACGTATAAGTGGTTCGCAACTAAGTGTTAGTGGTCCTGCTGCAGGCTTAACAGTTATAGTGGTAGATTCCATTCATCAATTGGGATCATACGAAGCCTTTTTATTGGCTGTGTGTATTGCTGGTATTTTTCAGATTATTCTTGGTTTTTTAAAGGCAGGTGTTTTAGCGAATTTCTTCCCATCTTCTGTTATTAAAGGCATGTTGGCCTCAATAGGATTAGTTCTTATCTTAAAACAACTCCCCAAAGCTCTCGGGTATGATTTTGATTTTGAAGGCGATGAGAGTTTCGAAGAAGCTGGTGGACACAATACATTTACCGATATTTATTATGCCTTTCTTGACTTAAAAATCGGTGCAGTAATTATTACGCTTGCCTCATTATTTTCAATGATTTTATGGGACTCAAAAGTGGGTAAATTAAACAAGAATCTTAAAATGATTCCAGGAGCATTGCTTGCAGTAATTGTTGGGGTAATGGTCAATTATATTTTTGCTAATTGGTTTCCTCAACTCTTTCTCGAAGCATCACATCGGGTCGACTTACCAACAAGTATTTTAAAATCTGGCATTACAGATTTGCTCGTTTTTCCTAATTTCAATGCATATAACAATCCAGTCGTTTATTCAGTTGCTGTTACATTAGCAATTGTTGCTAGCATTGAAAGTCTACTTAGTATCGAAGCATCCGACCGTCTTGATCCTCATCATAGAATTACGCCTTTGAATAGAGAGTTGCTTGCACAAGGAACAGGAAATATAGTATCAGGTTTACTTGGTGGGCTTCCTGTTACTGCTGTTATTGTTCGTACTTCTGCCAATTTATTAGCGGGTGCAGTTTCTAGTTATTCAACAATTATTCATGGGGTTTTATTAGCAATCAGTATTGTTTTATTTCCTCTCTTACTAAATTCCATCCCGCTTTCGGCACTTTCTGCTATTTTATTAATTGTTGGTTTCAAACTAACGAACCCCAATTTATACATCTCAATTTATAAAAAAGGATTCTCTCAATTTTTGCCATTTATAATAACAATTGTAGCAATACTCCTAACAAATATGCTTGTAGGAATTGGGATTGGTCTTGCAGTGGGGCTAATCTTTGTTCTAATCTCTAATTTTCACCGTGCAATAAGTGTTACCGAAGATGGAGATAATGTTTTAGTTAGATTAAGAAATAATGTGACCTTTTTAAATAAAACACTTTTAAGAGACACATTGATGAAAGTTAAACCAGGGAGAAATGTATTCATAGATGGAACAAAGGCCTCTTTTATCGATTATGATATTATAGAAACTATCGAAATTTATTGTCTTTCTGCAAAAAGCAGAGGGATTCAAGTTGAATTAAAGAAATCAGTAACGAGCCATAACGAATTTTTCAGACTTAACGAATTGAAAGATGAAACCATTTGAACGTCTTCTTCTAGAAAACAAAGCCTGGGCAGCTGAAAAATTGGAAATAGATCCTCAATATTTTTTGAGGCAAGTGAAAGATCAATCGCCCGAATTTTTTTGGATCGGTTGTTCCGATAGTCGCGTACCGGCAAACGAAGTGACCAATACCGAACCTGGCGAAATCTTCGTGCACCGTAATGTGGCCAATTTGGTGGTAAACACGGATTTAAATTTATTAAGTGTTCTTCAATACGCGGTTGAGGTTTTGGAAGTGAAGCATATCATTGTCTGCGGGCATTATGGATGTGGTGGTGTAAAAGCCGCGATGACGCAAAAGTCTTATGGGATCATCAATAAATGGCTGCGTAACATCAAGGATGTTTATCGTTTTCATCGTGATGAAATCGATGGAATTCAAGATGAACAAAAACGTGTTGATCGCCTTATTGAACTCAATGTGAAAGAACAGATTCACAACCTAGCAAAGACATCCATCGTTCAAAAAGCATGGATAAATAGACAAGGTCCAACTCTTCATGGTTGGGTGTATCGCCTTGATGATGGAATTCTTAATAACATTCTTACCATTGATCACACTTTCAATGTGGATCCAATTTACCGTTTTGACGAGGACGAGTTGAAAGATTGAGATAAAAACAATTCAATCACTACCTTAGCGCCTGTCAATGCAATTATAACTTATGTCGGGACATAGTAAATGGGCGAATATTAAACATCGCAAAGGGCTGAAAGACAAACGAAGAGGCAAGTTGTTTACTCGTTTACTTAAGGAGTTGATGATGGCTACTCGCAATGGAGGTCCTGATCCTGATGGAAATCCTCGCTTAAGATTGGCAATTCAAAATGCAAAAGGCGCCAATATTCCTAAAGACACGATTTTAAGAAATATTGAAAAAGCTTCTGGTATTGGTGGTGAAGCTTATGTTGAACCTACCTACGAAGGGTATGCTCCATTTGGTATTGCGGTTTTTGTGGAATGCGCTACCGATAACTTAAACAGAACTGTTCAAGATGTCCGCATGGTCTTTAATAAGTTCGGCGGAAATTTGGGAACAAACGGTTCATTGAGTTTCGTTTTTGATCGTATGGGGGTTTTTGAAATTGCTCAAGGAAATCTGAACGAAGATGATTTTACCATGGAAATGATAGATTCCAACGCCTCGGAAGTTGAATTAAACGAAGGTGTTTATACTGTATTGCTTCCATTCGAGTCATTTGGCTTGCTTCAGAGAAAATTGGAAAGCATGGGTATTGAAGCCGAAAATGCAAGCATACAAAGTATTCCAAAAGAACGAACAACGCTCGATTTAGAATCTGCTAAAAAAGTAATGAAACTCATAGAAATGCTTGAAGATCTTGATGATGTTCAACAAGTATATCATAACTTGGAAATCACCGAAGAACTCGCTAACGAATTATAAAAATGGGAACTGCTTCTATTATTTCCCTACAAAAAAATATGCAAGACAAAATTAATCAACTCGAAGCAATGAAATCAGAAGCCCTATTAGGTGGAGGTTTGAAACGCATCGAATCACAACATAAGAAAGGCAAACTTACTGCCCGTGAGCGAATTGCTTTATTGCTGGATGAAGGTTCCTTTGAAGAAATAGGACAACTCGTTACCCACCGCAGCACCAATTTTGGATTAGAGAATCAGAAGTTTTATGGTGATGGTGTGGTGACTGGTTACGGAACCGTTCATGGTCGTACCATTTATGTTTTCGCACAAGATTTTACCGTGTTTGGCGGTTCATTAGCCGAAGCGCATGCCACAAAAATTTGCCGCATCATGGATCTTGCAATGCAAAATGGCGCTCCGGTGATTGGTCTGAACGATTCAGGTGGAGCTCGAATTCAGGAAGGCGTTGTGTCTTTGGGTGGATACGCTGATATCTTCTTCAAGAACACTATGGCTTCAGGTGTGATTCCTCAAATTTCGGCGATCATGGGTCCATGTGCTGGTGGAGCAGTTTATTCTCCCGCCATCACCGATTTCATTCTCATGGTGGAAGATACTTCCTACATGTTTGTGACGGGACCGAACGTGGTTAAAACCGTTACGCATGAAGAAGTGAGCTCCGAAGAATTAGGCGGAGCATCGGCACACAGTGTGAAGTCGGGTGTAACGCATTTCTCTTGTACTAATGGCGTTTCATGCATTCAAGACATTAAGAAACTGTTAAGCTATATTCCATCAAACTGCGAAGAAGAAGCTCCGCGTTTACCCTACACAGCAGGCAATGAAAAACGCCCTGTGCTCAATACCATCATCCCCGAAAACCCAAATCAGCCTTACGATATCCGCGAGGTAATTGATCAAGTAATTGATACCGATACCTTCTTTGAAGTACATAAGAACTTTGCAGAAAATATCGTAGTCGGTTTTGCGCGTTTGGGTGGCCGAAGCATCGGAATTGTAGCGAATCAACCTGCCTATTTAGCGGGTGTACTTGATATAAAATCCTCACAGAAAGCGGCACGTTTCGTTCGTTTCTGCGATTGTTTTAATATTCCATTGTTGGTGTTCGAAGATGTTCCAGGATTCCTTCCGGGAACTGATCAAGAGTGGAATGGCATCATTACCAATGGGGCAAAATTGCTTTATGCTTTCTGCGAAGCTACAGTCCCGCGTATTACGGTAATTACCCGTAAAGCATATGGTGGTGCATACGATGTAATGAACTCGAAACACATTGGCGCCGACATGAATTACGCTTGGCCAAGTGCCGAAATTGCGGTTATGGGAGCCAAAGGTGCAGCAGAAATTATCTTTAAGAAAGAAATTGAAGAAGCCCCAATACCTGCGGAGAAATTGCTCGAAAAAGAACGCGAATACGCAGAGCATTTTGCCAATCCATACAGCGCGGCAGAACGCGGATATGTTGATGAAGTGATTCATCCAGAACAAACCCGCGAGAAACTGATTCGTGCGTTTAAAATGCTCGAAAATAAAGTAGCAAAACTTCCACGCAAGAAACACGGAAATATTCCGTTATAAGTTCACAGTGATTACAGAACAAAATTCTCCTGTACACAAAGTTCGCTACCTCCTTGCGGGCTTTGTGTTTTTTATGTCAACGCTTGGACTTTGGGGACAAGTAACTGTAAGTGGAACCGTGCGCGATAAAGAAAGCGGCCGCCCTTTACCCTATGCTTTTGTGATTATTCAGCGTACACAAAATGGCGTTTTCTGTGACCAGCGCGGGAAGTTTAGCATGCAAGTCCAGCCAACAGATTCATTACTTTTTTCTATAACGGGCTATCAATTTACCAAGGTTTTGCTTGGCGATTCTGTTCGAAAATCAGAATACAACTTGAATGTTTCATTGATTCTAAAGCCTGTTAAACTTCGAACCTTTGAAGTAAAAGCACCCAAAACATTTGACCAGATTCTGGCGGATTTAGAAAAAGCCGAAAAATCGAAGGTGCATCATACAACTTCGGTTGGAAATGCCATTGAAAGTCCGATTACTTTCTTGTATATGCAATTTAGCAGGGAAGGAAAATCGATTCGTAAGATTTCTGAACTGCGCGCTGAAGATGCAAAGCAAGCGCTTATTAAAGAACTTTTCACTCGTTACATGCTCGCTTATATCATCGATTTGGATGAAAAAGACATGGACGATTTCATTGCTTTTTCGGGCTTGACCAATACCTATAATTTATTTGACACTGAATACGAATTGGTGGTGTATGTAAAAAACCGATTTGTGGATTACAAGCGGTACCGAGGCATTGAAGACTAAGCTTCTTCTTTAAACCAAGAAGCATATTTCAAATAATTATCGGCAATGCGGTCTATTTGTCCGCGCACAAGTTCTTCGCTCACTTTCTTCACAGGTTTTGCAGGTACTCCAGCCCAAATCCAGCCCGATTCTACCACACTATTTTCAAGGACTACCGCTCCGGCAGCAATGATGCTTCCCGAATGCACAACGGCATTATCCATTACAATAGCGCCCATTCCAATGAGGACATTGTCGTGTAACGTACACCCATGAACTAGCGCGTTATGCCCAATTGAAACACGATTACCAATAGTGGTTGCTGCTTGTTCGAATGTAGCATGAATCACAGCACCATCTTGAATATTCACGCGATCGCCAATGCGGATAGAGTTCACATCGCCGCGCACCACAGCATTAAACCAAACACTACAATCGCGACCCATAATGACATCTCCAATAACGGTTGCATTTTCGGATAGGTAAATATTATCACCAAACTGGGGAGTAAATCCCCGAACAGTTTTTATTAATGCCATGTGTGATAAATGTTAATTTGTCAAAGTAAAGGGAAAATGTTATTCTACATGAACTATTTAAACTTTAACGCATAAGAAGGCGAAAATTTCCTTTAATCGTTTTAACTTTCCAGCTATGAAAAAGTCATTAGTTACATTCATTTTCAGCGTTTTTGCCGCTGTTTTATTTGCTCAAGAGATTGAAGGGCAAAAAGTTAAAACCAAACCCGAAAAAGTGACCCTGTTTATTCGGGGCGCTCAGGTTGATTCAAAAGGCAGCGGTCCGTTAAAAGTAGGAACTCAAACAATTGTATTCGATAACCTTTCAAACTTCATAGATCCTAATTCTGTTCAAGTAAAAGCCAATGCAGATATTACAATACTGGCTGTAAATTATCAACTCAATTACCTTGAACCTCAAAATAATTCAGAATATAAACGATTGGAGGATTCAATTAAAATCTGCAAGAAAGACATTGCTCGGGTTACTCTAACTAAAAATTCCTTTCAAGAAGAACTAACCATGTTGGCGGCAAACAAATCGATTGGTGGAGCAAATAATGGTGTTAGTGTTACCGAATTGGAGAAGATGGCAAACTTTATTCGCAACCGAATTGCCGATGTTTCATTGAAACGATTAGAATCGGAAGAAAAAGAAACCAAGTTGCGCGAACGTCAAACGCAACTCGAACAACAATTGTATACCCTGAAAAATTCAGGAGCTCAACCAAGCGGAGAAATCGTAGTTACAGCAATTTCAAAAGAAGTGGGCAATGCCAATTTCGAACTAAGCTATTTTGTGAGTAATTGTGGTTGGACGCCTGGTTATGATGTGCGCGTGAAGGACGTAAATACTCCAGCTAGCATTGTTGCCAAAGCAAGTGTTTATCAAACAACCGGGATGGATTGGAAAAATGTCCAACTATCATTAAGTACCGGAAATCCAACTCAGGGAAATACCAAGCCCACATTAAATCCTTGGACCTTGTATTTAACCGACCGCACTATTTACAAAGAAAAAACGAAATATCGCTATAAGAGTATGTCTAATGATGATTATTCAGGTGCCGCTCCTTCTGCAATGGATAAAGATATGAGGGCGAATAAATTAGAGGAAGTTGTTATAACAAATTCGTGGAGTAATACATCTGCTTCAAACACAGTGGTTGGAACGAGTACAACTAATGCCATCTTCGACATCAAATTACCCTATACAATTCTTAGCAATGGTAAGGTGAATATTGTTGAAATTCAGGAATACACGGTTGCTGCCAACTATTCCTATTTTGCAGCACCCAAAATCGATAATGATGCATTTTTGGTTGCCGATTTAATTGGTTGGGACAAAAACGAATTGCTTCCCGGTGACGCCAATGTGTATTTTGAAAACAACTATGTTGGCAAAACCTATTTCGATTCTAGAATTGTTGATGACACACTCAGTTTTGCCTTAGGTCGCGACAATAACGTTCGCATTCAACGCAAACAAGTCAAAGATTTGAAAGAAAAAGTGAGTATATCGGGAAGCGTAAATAAATTGAATAGGGAATTTGAAATAGAAATAAAAAATACACGTAAATCGTCGATTGTATTGGAAATGGAAGATCAAATTCCATTAACATCCAATTCAGAATTAAACATTGAAAAAACAGGAGCAGAAGGAGCTTTTTATGATGCACAAACAGGGAAACTGACATGGAAAATCACGTTGAATGCAGGTGAATCTAAAAAGTTAGCATTTGGATATACTTTAAAATATCCGAAAAAATACAATTTGAATGGTTTATAATTTTGCTAGTTAAAACATAAAAAAGCCAGATTGGAGTGATTCAATCTGGCTTTTTTATTAATACCCGAACCATCAAAATACTAGGATTCTTTTTTAATTGGCTGCCAGATTTTTAATTTCCAATCTTGATTTGTGTAATACATATTCAATGTAACACTATCTATGAGTGTATAATATTGCTTTATCAATGCGTCTTTGGCTGACCAATGATCTTTTTCGAGGATGATGTAATCGAATTTTTGATTTACAATATTCTCTTTTTCCAGTTTCCTAAAATAGTCAGCTCTTTCTTTTAATTGCTTTGTAAATGGGAATTTACTGTTGAAATTTTCGTTCAAGGTAGAGTAATTAAAATACCCATTTAACCCGGTCATATAGGGCTGTTTTTTAGCATATACCATTTCGGAGGCAATTGCTTCATCGGTTAAAATTAGTTGAGATGAATTTGATGCAATGATTGATTTGATCTTCTCCCAATCCGCACTATTTTCTTTTTTAAAATGCCCTGAAGATGTTATTAATATCGTTGTAGAGTATAAGCAATATGCTATGAATGGAACCGAAACAAATGAAATTTCTTTTAAGTAAACGGTAAGTTTTAAAGCGATTATTATCAATGAAAACGCCAAAAGTTGCATGTGATAGGTCATAAATGTGCCTTCATTTCCACCCAATCGAATGAGAAGAATAAGGAACATGCAAATCGATATAAATACATAGGGATCAATACTCTTAGGCAATAGTGGTTCGGAAAATTTTCGGAAATTGAATTGAATTTTCAACTCGCCCAAGCTCGAATTTCTAACTTGTTGGTAAATCAAGAATATTCCCGCAAATACTGAAAAAATGGTAAGGCCCAATAGATATTTAAAGAACAACGTATTGAGCTGCATAATGGAATATGCCATATTATTATAACCAGCCGCAATTGCCATTCCTACGGTTGTGTTGTAAAAATAACATTCAAAATAATGGCTTATTACAAACATCGAAAGGAACAAAGTTGTAAAAAACAACAGGCCAAATTGAATGGATTTTCTTATAGAAACAAATAAAAACACATAAAATAGAATGGCCGCAAATCCAAGAATACTATACTGTTTTGTATAAAAAGACAGGATGGAGAATAAGATTCCAAACAAAAGCGACCGGCTGGAGAATCTATAGAATATTGGAATTAAACAACTGCAAAGAAAAAATAATAAAGCGAGTGCATCTGGTCTTCCAGTGGGTGTTACATAATATAAACAGCATGCATAAAAAATGGTAATTCCTGAAAGATTAATAATTAGATTAATCTTTTCCCGCTTCATCGCAATAAATAAAAGTGCCGATGAAAGTAAAATAGACAAAGCGCTTACAAGCCGAAGTGTGAATAAGTTTAAGCCCGTAAATTTTGCAATAATCCAAGAAACACTTGGGTAAATAATTCCAAAATTATCGGCAAGCCATGGTTGATTCTCGAGCTTATATGGATTTAGACCTCGCTCGAGTCCCCAAACAAAATTCAATTGTGCCCCTTCACGAAATTCAATTTGATAAGGATGATTTATTAATTCAATATGCTGAGCAATCAGTAGTGAAAAAAACTTAATTGTTACAACTGCAAGAATCCCTAAAAAGAACCAATTGCTCCATTTGTAAGTGGTTGAATTAAAGATTTTTTTCAGCATGTCTTGTTAAATAAAAACAATAGTAAAATTAATGCGGCTTCTTTTTATAATCGCCTTGGGTAAAATGTTTTTCAATAAGACAATACAGAAGAATAAATAGATACCTACTACCCATTTCTTTTATCTTAAGTTTAGACTCCCCATACTTGCGGTTTGTCCAAGAATTAGGAAGTACAGCATACGAATATCCCCGAACAATGGCTTTCAAAGGGATTTCAAGTGTTAAATTAAAATGGGGTGACAAAAAAGGCTTCAAACCTTCAATGGTTGAACGTTTATATAATTTAAAGGCATTTGTACAGTCGTTGTATTTTAATCTAAAAACAGCGCGCACTATAAAATTTGCTAAACGATTAATCCTCTTCTTCAAACCAGGATAATCAATTACAGCTCCACCCGGAATCCATCTACTTCCAAAAACGCAATCGTAGCCTTCAAGAAGTTTATTGTAAAATTTAACAAGATCTTCGGAAGAATCCGAGAGGTCTGCCATCATAATAGCAACGCAATCTCCCTGATAATTATCTAAGCCTTTTCTAACTGCATATCCAAAGCCATTGGGGCCTTCATTTGTGATAATAACCAAGGTTGAAATAGTCTCTTGAAGTTTCATTAAAACTTCGAGGGTATTGTCTTTAGAATTATCATTTACAACTAAAATCTCGTGAGGAATAGTGTTTTCCGAAAGTGTTGAATAAAGCGTATTCAAAGTTTCTGTAATACTTTCTGCTTCATTGTATGCAGGTATGACTACACTTAATTTCATAGATTTAGTTTGGGGTGTTCGGCTTTTGAGCCACAAGTAGGAATTGTTTCCCTAAAAACTTCCAAGCAAATGGCATTTTGAAATACATTTTCACAAAGAAATCAGTTACTGGGAGTTTTCCTCTGAATGAAAGGGGTAAAAATTTAGGGTGTATTTCATTTATATTAAATCCCGCCCCATACAAATGTTCAGCTACGCCAAGCTCAGTTAAAATAACAGTATGGTCAGCAAAATCGAAATAGTTTTTAGAGCAATATTTAAAATTGGGGCCCATAATCGCAATTTTTCCTCCGGGTTTCAAAATAGAAAACATGCGTTCTAGAAATAGAGCAACTTCATGCTGAGAGTTTAGATGTTCTAAAAAGTTTGACACATAAACACCATCGAATTTATTTAAGGGTAAATCAACCTCTAAATTATTTCCAATTATTACATGAACTCCATTAGCGGCAGTTTTACTGGTTTCATCACCCATATCAACTGCCCATCTATCTTTGGATGGAGATTGATTAATGAATTCACAACTTCCAGCTGCAGGATCAATTATTGAAACCGGTTTTCCAAGTTTTTCATGGATAAATTCTGCAATCAACTTCCATGTAGAAAGCTTTTTACTTTTATCGACACCCTGAAAACGATATTCATAAATACGATTGTAATTCATAAAATTGGGGGAGTAATCTTATTCTAAATTCGTTCTAACATGCAATCGTGCATCTCAATCAATGTGCTCTCTAAGTTGAACTTCCAATCCCAACCTGGATAATGCGATTTAAAACGACTAACATCACTTATGTACCAAATATGGTCACCAATACGGTTTGTTTCTGAGTAGCTATAGTTCATTTTGTTTCCGCTAATCTTCTCGCACCAATCAATGGCTTCTAACATACTGCAATTAGCGAAACGGCCACCTCCAGCATTGTAAACTTCACCTGCTCGTGGGTTTTGGAAAAAATGCCAAAACATATTTACAAGGTCATAACTATGAATGTTATCTCGTACTTGCTTGCCACCGTATCCAAAAATAGTATAATGATTTCCATTTATTGCACATTTCATAAGGTATGCGAGGAAGCCATGTAATTGCGCTCCACTGTGATTGGGCCCTGTTAAACAACCGCCTCTAAAAACACCCGTTTTCATACCGAAATACCTTCCATATTCCTGAACCAAAACATCGGCAGCAACCTTACTTGCCCCAAATAAACTGTGTTTTGTTTGATCGATGCTCATTGTTTCATCGATACCATGAGTATAAAATGGATGTTCAGTAGAAATTTCCCAACGCTTATCTAACTCAACCAAAGGCAAGAAATTTGGCGTATCGCCATAGACTTTATTGGTGGATGTAAAAATGAAAACCGTATCGGGGCAATAAATACGAGAAAGCTCTAACATATTCAATGTTCCCGTTGCGTTTACACTGAAATCGGTTAGTGGTTCTTTTGCCGCCCAGTCGTGGCTTGGTTGCGCAGCAGTATG
>CAXNGM010000002.1:0-23298 GCA_964201695.1 Bacteroidia bacterium
ACACGCAGTGATACTTGGAAAATGGATCAACCTCATGCTCCTTATTTAGCCATGATGGCCATTGGTGAATTTGCGGTGGTGAAAGATACATGGCGCAAAATACCAGTCGATTATTATGTAGAAAAAGAATTTGAACCATATGCCAAAAATATTTTCGGGAAAACACCTGAAATGATTGAGTTTTTCTCCACTCGTTTGGGTGTAGATTATCCATGGCCTAAGTATTCTCAAGTGGTGGTTCGCGATTATGTTTCGGGCGCCATGGAAAACACGTCAGCCACGCTTTTTGGAGAATTTTTGCAACAAACCCCTTCCGAAATGCTTGATGGTAATTATGAAGATGTTATATCGCATGAACTTTTTCACCATTGGTTTGGCGATTTGGTAACCTGCGAATCTTGGGCGAATTTGACACTCAACGAATCTTTTGCAACCTATGGTGAATATTTATGGCGTGAGTTTAAATACGGTCGCGACGAAGCAGATGAACATTTGCAAGAAGATTTCAGTTCGTATCTCGAAGAGTCATTTGGCAAAAAAGTTAATTTAGTTCGTTTCAACTATGAAACTCGAGAAGATATGTTTGATCGCCATACTTACCAAAAAGGCGGATTGATATTGCATATGCTGAGAAAATATTTGGGCGATGAAGCTTTTTTCGAAGGACTCAAAACCTATCTAACGGAAAATAAATTCCAAGCTGCCGAATTTCATCAGCTTCGTATGGCATTCGAAAAAGTGAGTGGCGAAGATTTGAATTGGTTTTTCAATGAGTGGTACCTCGACAAAGGGCATCCCATTTTAAGTGCAAATATTTCTTGGGACGAATCAAAGAATGAATGTATCGTAAAGATTGCACAAACCCAAGACTTGGATTCGGCTCCACAATACAAAATTCCTTTGGATGTTGATATTTATGAGAAAGGTGTTACGCGTCGTTTGCGCATTGTAATTGATAGTTTACATCAAACCTTCCGAATTACCGCGGCTTCAAAACCCGATTTAGTGGTGTTGGATGCTGAGCATCAACTTTTAGGGAAACTCGATCAACAACTGAGTATGGAAGAAGCTCAACTGCTTTTCTACAAAGGAAAAACTTATCTAGATCGCTTCATAGCACTCGATGTTTTACTTGATCATGCATCTGAACCGGGAATGAGCGAAGTGTTGAAAAGCGCCTTACGTGATCCATTTTGGAACATTCGTTTATATGCTTTAAAACGATTGGATAAAGTCATCGCTCAAAATTTTAGCGATTTCAAACCACTGCTTGTTCAGTTGGCAAAAAACGATTCGAAATCATCTGTTAGGGCTGCAGCATTTGATAAATTAGTTGCAAATATTCAAAATAGCGAAGTGGATTTTTCGCTTTTTGAAGGTGCATTGAAAGATAGTTCTGTATTGGTTCAAGTAACAGCTTTGAAAGGCATGTATGCTGTAAGTCCAGAGAAAACACAAACAGCTATTGCATCCATTGAAAAACTTGCGAAGGGTAGCATGCTTTTATCCATTGCCACTATTTATGCGAACTCGGCTATTGCAGGTAAATTTGAGTTTATGAAAGATGCGTATGCGAAAATCAACAACCCGAATGAAAAATATTTGTTTATCCAAACGATGGGGAAATATGTATTGTCGCAAGACGAAGCCATTAAGTCCTCTGCAATTCCCACCTTCGAAAATATGGCTCGAAATGAAGATGTATGGTGGTTGCGATTGGCCGGAATTCGAGTGATTGCAGAATATCAAATGGAATATTCGATGAAACTTGAGCAGCTAAATGCTGAAATCGCATCACCTGAAGGACTTAGTGCAAGTGAGTCGGTGAAAACTGAAAAGCTGAAAGAAAAAGCAAATTTAGTAGCGAGTATTGCGCAAATCGAATCAATGCTTGAATCCATTTTGGTCGCAGAAAAAGACAGTAAACTCATTCGTATTTTATCCGGAGGGCAGTAATCAACTTGCCAATCCGGATTCGTAACCTTCGTCAATAAGCAAGATTTTTCCTGTTGCTGCGCTGACTGCTAATACGTCACAACGTTCATTCTCTGGATGGTCGTTGTGGCCTTTTACCCAAATAAATTTCACGTTGTGTTTGGGATATATTCGAAGGAATCGCTGCCAAAGATCTTTATTCTTTTTTCCTGCAAACCCTTTTTTTACCCAGCCAAATACCCAACCTTTGGTAATGGAGTCGATCACGTATTTTGAATCAGAGAAAACGGTTATGTCGCTACCCGGATTTTTCAATGATTCCAATCCAACAATGACACTTAGCAATTCCATGCGATTATTGGTGGTTAATCGATAGCCCTCGTTCATTTCTTTGTAATGTGGCCCAGCGCGTAATATTAATCCATAACCACCTGGCCCAGGATTTCCTCGCGAAGAGCCATCAGTATAAAGTTCGATATGCATGGCTATTGAATTTTGAATTATACAATTGTTCCGCTTAAATACTGCTCGATAACCTGGGGTAAAAACTCATGCTCAAGTTCCTGAATTCTTGACGAAAGCGTTTCAATTGTATCGTCATGATTAACCGGGCAACTTTTTTGAAATAGGATTTTACCTTGATCGTATTCTTCATTAACCAGATGAATGCTAATTCCACTTTCCTGCATCTGGGCATTCAATACGGCTTCGTGCACAAAATTGCCATACATGCCTTTTCCACCAAATTGGGGTAGGAGCGAAGGATGTATGTTGATGATTTTGTCTGAAAACGTTTGAATGAATTCGCTTGGAATAAGCTGCATGTATCCTGTTAGAATAATTAAGTCGGGACGATACGTGAGTTTAAGATGGTTAATCCACTTGGCATCACTCAACTCAGGGCCTTTTATTATTTCAAGGTTGATGCGATGGTCGTAAGATATATCCAAAAAACCCCGACGTGGTTTGTTACTTACCAATGCTGAGATTTTTATTTGTGGGTTTTCCTTGAAATAAGCAATTAAACGACGTGCATTGCTCCCTTTCCCCGAACCCAATATGACCAAATTCGCCATTTTAACATGAAATTTAGCTGCGAAAATAAGTCTTTCATTATATAGAAATACAAAGACCTCAATACTTTTAGCGACACAATTAGGTTTTTAAAGTTATAAACACACTTAGTGAAAAAAAGATTTTGTTTATATTTCCTTAAACTCTTTCTTTGCACCCAATTAAACATAATACTATCGAAATGTCTGAAATTTCTTCCCGCGTTAAAGCAATTATCGTTGATAAGCTTGGAGTAGACGAAAGTGAAGTTACACCTGAAGCTTCTTTTACCAATGATTTAGGTGCCGATTCACTCGATACCGTTGAATTAATCATGGAATTCGAAAAAGAATTCAACATTGCTATTCCTGACGATCAGGCTGAGAATATCGGTACTGTTGGAGATGCAATTACATACATCGAGAAAAACTCGAAGTAAACAATATACTTTATTTTGTGTCATTGAGAAGAGTCGTAGTTACTGGTCTTGGTGCTGTAACACCCTTAGGCAATAATGTTCAAGATACTTGGACAGCATTGATTAATGGAGTTAGCGGCGCTGAAATGATTACACATTTTGATGC
Source organism: Bacteroidia bacterium (assembly GCA_964201695.1). GTDB lineage: Bacteria > Bacteroidota > Bacteroidia > M30B66 > M30B66 > CALQRR01. The sequence goes on from CAXNGM010000002.1 coordinate 3,573, forward strand.
TTCAAAGTTCAAAACACGTTTTGCGTGTGAAGTAAAGAACTTTGATCCATCATCTGTGATAGATCGTAAGGCCGTAGGTCGTTTGGATCTTTTTGCACAATACGCATTGGTAGCAGCCGATCAGGCATACATCGATGCAGGTTTGAATCCAGAAAATTTCAACCCAGACCGTACCGGAGTTATCTGGGGTTCGGGTATCGGAGGTTTGGAGACATTCTTTCGTGAAGTGGAAAATTTTTCCAAGGGCGATGGAACTCCTCGATTCAACCCATTTTTCATTCCTAAAATGATTGCGGACATTGCATCTGGACACATTTCTATGCGATTCGGATTTCGGGGACCCAATTTCACAACAGTTTCTGCTTGCGCATCTTCAACTAATGCTATCATCGATTCGATGTTTTACATTCGCATGGGCAAAGCCGATATTATGATGACAGGTGGTTCTGAAGCAGCTGTGAATGAACCGGCAATGGGTGGTTTCAATGCCATGCATGCATTATCCGAACGCAACGATTCATTTAAAACTGCATCACGTCCTTTTGATGTTTCTCGCGATGGTTTCGTGATGGGCGAAGGAGGATGCGCTTTGGTGCTAGAAGAATTGGAGCATGCTTTAAAACGTGGAGCTACCATTTACGGAGAAATTGTTGGCGGTGGTGCTTCTGCTGATGCTCATCACATCACAGCGCCTCATCCCGAAGGTTTAGGTGCGTTAAACGTGATGAAATCGGCATTGGAAGATGCAGGAATGCAACCGGAAGATTTAGATTACATCAATGTTCATGGAACTTCAACACCACTTGGAGATATTGCTGAAACAAAAGCAATCTTGGGTGTTTTTGGAGAGCATGCGTATTCCATGAATATAAGTTCAACCAAATCGATGACCGGTCACCTTCTTGGAGCTGCTGGTGCATTGGAAGCAATGGCTGCGCTGCTGGCTGTTAAGAACGATATCATACCGCCAACCATTAATCAGGAAAACCTAGATCCTGAGTTGGATAGTAAACTGAATTTTACATTTAATAAAGCCCAAAAACGTATAGTGCGCGCTGCATTAAGTAATACGTTTGGCTTCGGAGGGCATAATGCTTCCGTTATTTTCAGGAAATATTCGGCTTAAGGTGTGAGTTACCTTTCATCCTTATTTTCCACGAACCCTAAACTTTCCAGATCAATTCGAAATCTACTTGGTTTTTGGCCAGGGAATATCCGTTTGTACGAACAAGCTTTTCGTCACCGTTCTGTTGCTAAAGAAATTCGTGCTGGAGTGAAAGATTCGAACGAACGTCTTGAATTTTTAGGAGATGCCATTTTAGGTGCCGCCATTGCCAATTACTTATTTCGGAAATTTCCATACAAAGACGAAGGCTTTCTCACCGAATTGAGGTCGCGCATGGTAAGCCGAACTTATCTAAATAAATTATCAATTAAAATTGGTTTAGATAAACTCATTCAATACAACGAAACTAACCGATTGTATAAGTCCATCTGCGGCGATACGTTTGAAGCATTAATTGGTGCAATTTATCTCGACAAAGGATATCGCTTTACCGAAAAAATTATTTTAGAAAGAATCATTCGTTTTCATGTCGATATGGACGAACTAGAGAATCAAGATTTGAATTTTAAATCGAAGTTGATTAATTGGGCCCAAAGAGAGCGTAAAACCATAGTATTTGATGCCCGAGAAGATTCCCAAAACGATAGCCAGCGTTTGTACTATGTAACAGTTCTTATCGATAATGAATCGAAAGGAGAAGGTGTTGGATTTTCTAAGAAAACGGCAGAACAAGCAGCTGCCGAAAACGCTTGTGCGCTCTTGTTCAGTGAGATTGATTTACCTTAGTGTTTATTGAACAATGTGACTTATCTTTACACGCTCAACATGACAAAGAAAATCACTCAAAAAGATTATGTCGATTATAACTTTTCATTAATCGGAATTTGCACTCAAGAGGCAGATTATAAAATTTGTCACCTTTTAAATCGCGAATTTGAGATTGATTTTGAGCGTATTAACGACATCGAAATCCTATTGCCTAAGCAAGGTAATGTGGTGAAATTCGCCTGTTTCAAATACGAAGATGAAGACGCCGACTTGTGTTGGTACCTCACAGCAAACAGGAATCCGGCAATTAATTTATTGCCCGAACAAAAACAAGCCGACTTTTTATTGCGCGTTATTGGCGAATCAGACCAGAACAAACCGGAGGATTTCCTTGCTAGAATAAAAGAAATAAAAACGGTATTAACCGCATTCATAATCGACCCACATCGAATCAAATCGATAGAAAACATTCTTTTTTAACATGAACAAAGTACAAAGTAAAACCAAAGTTATTGCAACATTAGGACCGGCAACTTCTACAAAAGAAGTCCTTGAAAAGCTCATTCTTGCAGGTGTAGATGTATGCCGAATTAATTTTAGTCATGGTGCATACGAAGATCACGCGAAAGTCTTGAACTACATACGCGAAATCAATGCTGAACTTGGTCTTCATACAGCGATTCTTGCCGATTTACAAGGACCAAAACTACGCATTGGAGAAGTTGAAAATAATGGAGTTCAATTAGTAACCGGAAACGATTTGGTTATTACGACAAAAAAAGCCATTGGCAATGCAGAACGAGTTTATATTACGTATCCACAATTTCCTCAGGATGTTCAAATTGGTGAAACTGTTTTGATTGATGATGGAAAGATTGTACTTCAAGTAAAAGATACAAACAAAGACGATGAAGTAGTTTGTACAGTTATTCATGGAGGAATACTTTCATCAAAGAAAGGTGTCAATTTACCGAACACCAAAATTTCACTTCCCTGCTTAACAAAAAAGGATTTACAGGATTTGAATTTTGCCTTGGAGCATGATGTGGAGTGGATTGGATTATCGTTTGTGCGCCGTTCTTCCGATATTTTGGAGTTAAGAGGACATATCCAAAAAGCGAATAAAAACGCACGTATTGTAGCTAAAATTGAAAAGCCAGAAGCTATTGATGAGATAGATGGTATTATTGCTAACACGGATGCAATCATGGTTGCTCGTGGCGATTTAGGAGTTGAAATTCCGATGGAAAATGTGCCATTGATTCAAAAAATGTTGGTGAAGAAATGTTTGGAAGCTTCCAAGCCAATCATCATTGCCACCCAAATGATGGAATCGATGATTACCAATTATAACGCTACTCGAGCAGAAGTAGGCGATGTGGCAAACTCCGTGATGGATGGTGCAGATGCTGTGATGTTGAGTGGAGAAACTTCGGTTGGAGCGCATCCTGTGAGAGTAATTGAAACCGTTCAGAAAATTTTGGCACGTGTTGAAGGTTTCGAAGGAATTTATCACAAAGACCACAAACAGAGTTCGCACAAGTCGCGCATGATATCTGACGCAATATGTTTTAACGCGGTTACCATGGCCGAACAAACCAAAGCTGCAGCAATTATTGCGATGACACATTCGGGATACACTGCCTTTCGAATTTCCAGTTTTCGCCCAAAAGCCAACATTTACATCTTTACAGGAAATCGCGCTTTACTTAACACCTTGAGTTTAATTTGGGGTGTTCGAGGTTTCTATTACGATAAAATGGTGAGCACCGATCATACAATTGCTGACATTAAAGATTTGCTTAAGAAACAAGGTTTTATTCGTCAAGACGATTTAATTATAAACGTAGCGAGCATTCCAATGCATGAATTTGGAAAATCGAATATGTTGAAAATCAGTTTTGTTGAATAAAGAAAATCTACTTCATTTGTTGAATGAATATTGAACTATTAAAAGAGATTTGCGAAACACCTGGAGCACCGGGTTACGAACACCGCATTCGCGCACTTGTTCTTAGAGAAGTAAGCCAATTTGGTGATGATGTTTCGGTCGATAACATGGGCAATGTGACCGTGCTTCGAAAAGGCCGTAACAATAAAAAGGTGATGGTTGCTGCGCACATGGATGAAATTGGATTCATGGTAACGCACATTGATGATAAAGGATTTGTCCGTTTTACCACTTTGGGAGGATTTGATCCCAAAACACTCACTGCACAACGCGTCATTATTCATGGTTCGGAAGATGTGATTGGCGTGATGGGTTCCAAACCGATTCATTTGATGACACCCGAAGAACGAGATAAGTCGGTGAAAATTTCCGATTTCTTTATCGATACCGGATTGACTGCCGAGGAGGTTAAGAAAAAGATTAGCATTGGTAACACCATCACCCGCGAGCGTGAGTTTATTTTAATGGGCGAATGTTTTAATTGCAAAAGCTTAGACAATCGTATTTCCGTGTTTATACTCATTGAAACCCTGCGACAATTGCAGAATATCCCGTACGATTTGTATGCAGTATTTACGGTTCAGGAAGAAGTAGGAATTCGGGGAGCACAAACAGCAACGTTGCGCATTCAACCTGATTTCGGCTTTGGATTGGATACGACTATAGCCTATGATGTTCCTGGATCGAAAGAGCATGAACAAATTACCAAGTTAGGAGCAGGCGCCGGGATTAAAGTGATGGATGCTTCGGTTATTTGCGACCCACGGATGGTGAGTTACATGAAACATGTTGCAGAAAAAAATACCATTGCTTGGCAAGCCGAAATATTGACAGGTGGAGGAACCGATACAAGTGGTATTCAACGTATGACAGCTGGTGGCGCAATTACAGGTGCAGTTAGCATTCCAACCCGACACATTCATCAAGTAATTGAAATGGTTCATAAGAACGATGTTTTAGCCTCGATTCAATTACTCAAATGCAGTATCGAACAGCTTGAAGAGTGGAACTGGAGCTGGTGATTTTTCATCATCCTCAAATATAAAATGTAAACAGATTGTTTTTTATCTTTGAGGCTTCGAAAAGAAAACAAAAATTCACAAAACCAAAATCATGAAACATACATTTCTACTAGTTATTTTAAGTGTATTTGCATTGAACGCACATGCACAAAAATCAAATTTGATATTCTTTGCAGAGAATGGAGAACGTTTTACCATTGTAATGAATGGACTTCGTTACAACGAAACTCCACAGACCAATGTTCGCTTAACTGATTTATCACCTGCTAATTATAAAGTTAAGGCAATCTTTGAAGATCCAGCTTTGGGAGTAGTTTCTAAAACAATTTATTTAGATAATTATGTGGAATACACGTTTAACATCCGACCTAAAAAACAAACCGATGTTGGTAAAACGATGAAACGTATGGGGAATCAAGTTGCACGTGATTTAAACATGAAAGATTCTGCGGATGTGAATAACACTGATCCTAAAGAAATGTATGTGATGCGTTTATCTTCTCAAACAGAGTTAGTCGTTCCTGTTCAACAATACCAATCGGTTCAGCAATATCCACCTGCACAGCAGCAAGTTGTGGTTCAGCAACCAACGTATACATCTGCTCCAACAGGAACCGTTCAACAAACTACAACCACCACCGTTCAGACCAATGGAATGCCTGTTCAAACAACTGTAGTTGCTCCTATTGGAGGAATAAACATGAGTGTGAACGATCCTGATTTGGGTGTTAATTTTAACATGAATGTTGGTATTCCAATAGGCGGTACAGTTGTTACTTCTGGTGGAACAGTTCAACAAACTACTACCACAACAACTTACGGTACTCCAGTTCAACAACAACCGGTTGTAATTCAACAACAACAATATGTAATGCCTGGTTACAATGGCGCAATTGGTTGTCCTTGGCCAATGGATCAGAACGCATTTGGATCTGCTATGAATACCATTAATGGTCAATCGTTCGAAGACAATAAATTACAAGTTGCAAAACAAGCATTTGCGAGTAATTGCATGACATCATCGCAAGTGGGTCAAATCATGAAATTGTTTTCTTTCGAAGATTCCCGATTGGATTTTGCAAAATTCGCTTATGGACATACATACGATTTAGGCAACTATTATCAAATTAACAATGCGTTTACTTTTTCATCAAGTGTAGATGAATTGAATGATTTTATAGCCTCACAGCCACGACGCTAATAGCATTTCTAATTATTAAAAGCCCCGGAGTTCATTCAGAATTTCGGGGCTTTTTATTTGGAAACGATTTTCCCAATTGTATGGAAAATGATTTTTAAATCAGTGAAAAATCCTTGATCAGCTAAGTATTTCTGATTCAACTCCAATTTCGCAGGTAAAACTTCTTCGACATAGGTTTTTTCTGGATTTTCTGATTGAGCCAAAAGTTCATTCTCGTTGGAATACTCAATGCTCGCATAATCGGTTATGCCGGGTTTTATAGAGAGAACCTTACTTTGCTCAGAGGTGTATAATTCAACGTATTTTCTCACTTCCGGTCTCGGTCCTACAATGCTCATGTCTCCCACAAGCACATTGATGAGTTGAGGCAGTTCATCGAGTTTGTATTTACGCAGATAAAAGCCGATTCGGGTTACACGAGAATCTCTTCCTCCAACGGTTAACAATCCTTTTTTATCGGCACCGGTTTGCATCGTTCTGAATTTCAAAAGACGGAAATCTACTCCGTCTTTACCCACGCGAACCTGACGATAAAATCCTCCACCTGAAGATTCTAGTTGAATGCAAATCCAAATTATCAACAGAATCGGAAACAATAAAATGATTCCAATTATTGAAGAAACAAGATCGAATCCGCGTTTAAGCATGTTGATTTTTAAGGATAGATTCAACAGCAGAAACAACTGCATCGATAACTATTTGCACTTGTTCGTTGGTTAAATCGATATAAACGGGTAAAGAAATTTCCCGACTGAAGTTATAGTATGTAACAGGATAGTTTGCAATCGAATAGCCCTGCTCTTTGTAATAACTCATCATCGGAACCGGAATAAAATGCACATTCACGGAAACATCCTTATCGAATATTTTTTGCATGATGGCATCACGCTGAATTTCCGAAATTCCTAGTATTCTTAAGGGGAATAAATGGTATGACGATGTTTTTGAATCAGTTTCGTAAGGTGCAATTTCCGCCCAGGCATAATTACTTAATGCCGTTTTATATGCATCGAATATTTCTTTTCTACGAGGCAAAGTGAACGACTCATAACGGCGAAGTTCAACTAAGCCAATGGCCGCCATGATGTCGGTCATGTTGCATTTATAACCGGGTTCAATAATGTCGTACTTCCAATTCCCTTTCTGCATTTTGGCAAGCGCATCTTTGTTTTGTCCATGCAGTGTTGAAATACAAAGGGCATCGTAAATGGCTTTATTGTCGAATGGTTCAGGAAGGTTCAGGGCTATTGCTCCACCTTCGGCCGTAGTGAGATTTTTTACAGCATGAAATGAAAACACCGATACATCGGTTAACGTACCTGTCATTTTTCCTTGATAACGCGCACCAATTGAATGTGCTGCATCCGAAAGTACGAGAATGCGTCCAAGCTTTTCTTGGTTTTTACCATTTGCCTTAAATTTTGCTTGTATCGATTCTTTTATAACCAAGGCATTAATCTCTTCAAAATCGCAAGGCATTCCACCAAAATCAACCGGCATGATTACTTTGGTTCTCTCAGTTATCAGGTGTTCTATGCAAGAAGGATTGATATTGAAATCGTCGATTTTTACATCGCAAAACACGGGTCTTGCTCCAGTATGCATAACCACATTTGCAGTTGCAGAATAGGTATACGCAGGAACAATTACTTCATCGCCAGGGCCAACACCAAACCACCGCAAGATAATTTCAAGTCCAGCCGTTGCAGAATTCAAACACAGTGTATTCGGATTTCCGTTGTAAGCACTGAGGTCTTTCTCGAATTGTTTGGTTCGAGGTCCGGTTGTAATCCATCCCGATTTTAAAGCAGCAACAACTTCATCAATAATCTCTTGGTCGATATGTGGGGGTGAGAAGGGGATCATGGTGTGTGGCTTTGAATTAACGAGTCAATGTAGAATTTCGATTTCCTGGCGATTTTTTTAAAATGAAAAAATCCAAAATCCCATGTAAATATCCCGTTCCATAACTAAAATGAAGTGTGTAAAATGCGAAACAGACAAGCGCGAATTCTTTTGTGTTGCGACTCATTCTGAAGCCCATCAGCAATGATGTTGTTAAATAAATAAGGAGCAAAATTAAATGAAAAATCCCCAATATTGAATGGATTAACCATGCAAATGGCATAGAAAAAAGAAATAGTACCCAAAGCGGTGGAGCTAACTGTCGGATGGTGGTTACCGCTTTTAATTTCCGATTTACATAAACTTTCCAATATCCATATTGCATGTATTGTTTGTAGAGTTTAGAAAACGATGAACGAACGTAGTATTTAGCTCGAATTTTAGGGTTTAAATAAATTCTAAATCCCCCTTGAATGAGCCGGAAATTAAATTCATCATCTTGATTTCGCGTCAAAGCCGAATCAAACAATCCAACCTTTTCAAAGACTTCAAGTCGATATGCACCAAATGCTACCGTATCAACATAGCCTTCTTTCAATCCTGTTCTGAAATGTGCGTTGCCAACACCAAATACCGATGACATAGCAAGTGCAATTGCCGCCGAATTTTCATCAAGCGAAATCGTATCAAGTATCCCACCAACACATCCTATTTCAGGATTCATAGAGAATGTTTCGACACAAAGTTGGATGTAATTACTTTCTATTTCAGCATGTGCACCCAGAATGATGACAATATCGGCTTGAGATTTTTCAATACCTAAATTCAATGCAAAGGGTGTGGTAATTTGATGATTGTCGAGTAGTGTAACGCGTTTATTCTCACTAAAATTCTTGACTATTTCTCGTGTGGTATCGTTACTCATTCCATCGCAGATAAACACATCAACAAGATCACTTGGATAATTATTTGCCAAGACCGATTCAATACATTTTGCAATGTATTGCTCTTCATTTCTGCATGGAATAACAACACTAACTTTTTTAATCGCGCTCATCATCTTTTAATAATAGGCAATAAAAGAAGCCGAAAAATACAACACCCTTTTGAGTTTCTAAAATCCCTTCGACCAATGCATTAACAAAGCAAACAATTAAAAAGTAAAATAGGATTCCGTTTTGTTGTTTTTTTAATGAAATAAAAGGAAGTATGAATACGAACAAAAGCAAAATTAATCCCGGGAAACCCAAAGCAACGCCCGTTTGTAGAAATTGATTGTGGGCATTTAATTTTTTAGATTAAATGCCAGTAAAACCATCTTTTTTGTATTGTTTCTCTAGTTCAATATTTACATCTCCAACACCAAGACCCAATGGATTTTCTTTCAATAAAGTCCATGCAGATTGCCAAATTAATAAGCGTGCAGCATTGCTTTCAGTATCTGATTTTTCGATGGCTTGGGCATGCGAAATAACTTGAATGCTACGTTCTGCTCGCTCTTTAATGCTTGGGTTGTAAAATAAGGTTAACACGATTACACCAACAAAAACAGATGCTATGAGTATTAAATTTGCTTTACGTTTTGCGTGAATAATTCCCGAAATGAAAAAATACACAAGGGTTCCTCCGAGTATAAGTAGATTTATTTTTGATGAGAGTAATACGATACAACAAACAAAAACAACTAAAAAGACAATGTTTTTGAAAAATTGATTCGAAGGATAATTTTGAACGTCATCATAACATAACCTGCCCGCTACTAACAAATACAAAGCGAGGTATGAAGGATGGAATCCATGCGAAAAAAGTTCATAGGTGAACTCATTTTGACTCGTATTAATCAATACAAATAATGCACGGGAAATTAAATAGATACAATATGCAAAACAACTCAATACAAAGGTCTGCTTGATTAATGTGCGCCATTTGGATGTTAATTCAGTATTTGCAAAAATGAGCCAGGGTAGTAAAAGAAACGAAAGTTTGATTTCTAAATGATTAAAGCCTTTGTCGATGTTTTCAGTGCCGATTAATCCTAAAACATTGTAAACATAGAAACTGAGAAGAGCGATTATGGCGGGTGATTTTTTCACATAATCGAAACGCGATTTCCAATCCCTCTTTCCAACCGAAAATATAAGCAACAATCCTATAATTATTGGAACTGCCGTTTGGAATAAAGGCAGGCAGGCAGCTAGAAGTAGCGTTAATAATACTGAGGGTTTTCTGAAAATTGATTTCCAATTCATGATGCAATCAAATTAGCATACAACCCCTCAAACTTTTTCATGCAAGTTTCTCTCAATGCATATTGTGTGATGTTTTCCTGATTTATTTGGAAACATTTTTTCGTCTCAATTTTCAGCGCTTGCTCAAATGGATTTTCATTTAAATCGTATACTATTCCATTCACTTGATTTTCAATCCACTCACGACTAACTTCTAAATCACTTACTACTGGAATGCAATTGGCCGACATGGCTTCTAAAAGACTAACAGAAGTTCCGTCGCTCATTGGTAAAGAGACGTAAATCTGAGCGTTTGCATACTCTTTTGCATTGGTTTCATGATTAACCCATCCAATAAATTCGTAGGCATTTTGTGGCAATAAATCGGAAGCGCGCTTTTGAAGAACTTCCGTTTGAGGACCTGTTGCTCCGATAATAAGTTTCCAATCGGAATGTTGACTATAGAACTCGGCAAAAAGATCTATAATTAAATCAATTCGGTAGAGCTCTTTGTGCAATCGGTTCGAATAAATGATTTTCTGTTTGTGTTCCGATTTTATTGGATCAATGCCATATTGAAGATGAATATACTTTTGGGGAGTATATGAAATTGAAAGCATTGCCGCAATCATATCCTTCGAATCGGCAGTAACATAACTACTATAATCCAATACCGATTTGGTGATGGAATAATACACCTTGTTCTGTTGAGGAATGAGTAATACATCACTGCCCCAAGCAGTCGAAATTACAGGTATTTTAAGTTGTTTGGCAATTCGACAAACAATCCAAGCGAGACGATTTATTTGATGAATGTGAATGATATCGGGCTGGATAGATACGATAGCGTTTTTGAGTTTTCGGTATGATTGAATCCAGCGAAATACGTTATAACCACGAAAAGGTGTAACGATGTTCATTTTTACCCCTTCAGGAGAAAAGGGTGTTTCGGTTACAAGAATAAATTCGCCAGCAATTGCAGACATTGCTTTGCAGAAATGCCACAGATGAATTGAATTGGAGCCAATCTGCAAAACGTTCATTTCGACACAATTTTAAGAATCAGATCCTCCAATAGTTTCACCTGATGTCTCCGATGAAGCGTTTTTACTTTTTCTTCATCAACAGGTAAATAAGTTTTATCGTTCCATATTTTCCATGCAAATTCAATCGAATTGGCAATTTCTTTGGGTTCATTAAAATCAGCTATACAACCTGCTTTGTATTCCTTTATCAAATCCGCAGCTACATCATTAGGATTGACCAAAGTAATAATTGGTTTTTGTACTGATATATAATCAAAAATTTTACCTGAATACACACCAACTCTGTTTATTTCATTTAAGATTAATAAGCTAGCATCAGCTTGCGAAATGAATTCGATGGCTTTATTATTTTCTACAGGAGGGATGAATTCACAGTTTTTCTCAAACTCTTTCGGGATAGTGAAATTATGATGGGTGCCAAGGAATTGAATTTTAAAATCGACTGCGCGATGAGTAAGGAAGATTTTCATGCCTTCGAAAAACGTATACGGTTTCCGAGGTCCATAAAACGTACCAGCATAAATAATTGTAAATACAGCATTGTGATTTCGAGATGGCACAAGTTCGTGATCGTATCCATTTCGAATTTCCACAAACTCCCGAATATTTGTCATGATTCGTTTCATGTCCTGAAGTATAGGATCACTTACACTGGTAATTGCATCTGCTCTTTTGTTTATTTTCTGTTCAGCTTTTTGAAGAAGTTTTCTAGTTTGATTATTAATTTGTCCATTGGTCGACATCTCATCGCGCATATCCGCAATCCATTTTACGCTTTTGTGTTTTTCAAGGAAATTAAATGTTGCCAAATGTGCTTCGATGGGAGAAAATGAGCTAATAATTAAATCGATTGGCTTGTCTTGATGAATCAATTCTAAGCGCTTCTCAACACGTTTCATCCAGCTTTTATGAGGGAAACGAATGAGTTTAAGCAACAATACATTCCAAATGACTTTGCTGACATGAAGAATTTTATTTTCGCCCTGTTTATTTTTTAAAAATGGAATAAGTTGAGTATCCATTTCTCGATAAACTTCGCCAAACTCTGTCTTCTCGTATGAAGGAGCATTGTTCTCATTTAACGTAATGACAGAAAGCTTGAATCGATCTTTCGATAAGTAATTAGCAAATGCTTGCATCCGATTCACGGCCACACTTTTTCGAGGTGGAAACCAAGCAGTAACAAGGACGATATGTATGCGATTATCCGACAATTTTCTTTAATTCTTCAATGAAATTATTCAATACAACCTCTCTTTTAAAATTTTTAGCAATGTATGCGATGTTATCTTGATTTCGTTCAAGATAACGTGCTTTAACCAGCTCTAAAACTTCATCGAAATTCGAATGAACATTCGATAATTGATGACAATTGGGATGTGGATATTTCCAAATTACTTCACTACCCGCCGATAGTGCTTCCAAAACGCTTAATGCAAATCCATCATGTTCGGCAAGTCGAATAAAGATGGGCGAAGAATCTCGCAGAATCTTCATTTCTGTGTCATTTAACCAACCTTTAAATTCAACATTTTCTGGTATGTCAATAATTCCAGCCCCATCACTACCTGCAATAATAAAAGGTATTTCGGGATGGGCAAGAGCAATTTCTCTGATCGTTTGCCATCCGTAAAAATCTTCTCTGTTTTTTCCTATATATGAATATGCTTGAAGGCGATTAAACTCTTCGGTATAGGGCTGAACATCCAACCATTTATAGGGAATTATTGCAGCATGAATTTCTGCTGTTTTCAACTCGCGTTGTAACCAAGATGCATCGGTGTAATGCACTGCTTGATCAATATATTTCCGGTAAATAGTGCCCTTGTTAAATCGTTCAATGGCAAGTGTAACGTCCGTTCCTACCCAATTAAGCCAGATTTTTTTCTTCATTTTTACAGCCAAATCCATCGAGCCACTTGGGTCCGAAACTCCATTCATTGAAATCACTAAATCAGCTTTTCGGAGTGCCCAAGCAAATTTTAATTGGGCAAATTTAGAATTGTACGTATCGTAAAAATGGAAACGGTGTTGAGGTGCAAATGCCTGCAAGTCATCAACAAGCTTTTTGGAGAAATAGGGAAGTCCATTTACAACTATGTTCATTGCGCTGCTTTAATTATGAGACTTCTGTACCAGAAAATGAGAAATAGGTAATTTAAACTTAAGACTCCCGAATATACCACAAGTATTTGATGGAAATTGTACGAGCTGAGTGAGCCAATAAACAATGCTCCCAAACTTAGTAAATGCCCCGATAAACCAATGACGTATGCAGGTTTTTGTTTTTCAAATATGAGTGGTGTAGTTGAAACAACGGAAGCAAGAAAATTGAATAATATTGCTGGCGACATAATTTGAGCAAGAACTCCAGCTTCACGCCAGTTTTCTCCCAAATACATTTCAAAAATCCACGGTCCTTTCAATAAAATAATAACCATAGCAGGAATGGTTACCAAAGAGATGATTCGAATGGATCGGTAGAATAATTTTAACTGTTCGGTTGTATCGCCACGTTTGGCTCCGACTTCACGAAAATAAAGTTGCCCAACAGCGCTCCCTACTAAATTCAAAGGGGCACGCAAATATCGATTCATGACTGAAAAAAGTCCCAAAGCAAGCGCTCCAAAATTATTGGTAATGAGCCAATAAAGTAGAAACTGGGTTGCAAGTATATCTGTAAAAGCATGAATCGAATTTACCATCGGGAAGTCACGATGCTCGATGGCAACGTCCTTGAGTTCTTTACGTGTAAAAGAAAGAGATTTAAATATTCCTCTTTCTTGAATAAACATCCAAAAGACGGGAAGGAATAAGCCGATTATCCAAGCCCAAAAAAGCCCCGATATCCCCCAACCTAGAAATCCTAATAATACATAACCGGAATTTTGAACTAGCGATTGTAGCACCCTCATACTAGTAAGGAGTGGATATTTTTTATTCCGTAAAACCCATTGATTGTATATGCTTAAAGCGGAAAGCAAGAAAATACTGGGTGATAAAAAGGCAATGTAATCTGATAATTCTGGGGTTTTGTAAAATAGAGCGATGTGTTCTGAAAAGAATAATGTTGAAAGTGATAATAAACTAACAATGGCAGTAATGATGAATGATAAACTAAACAGAGATTTCGCTTTCTTATCATCACTGGGAATCAGAATGGCGAGATCGAATCGGGCCGCAGCGACAATGGCAATTAGCGAGGCCATAGCCAGAAAATTCTCCTGAACTGCAATCTCTTCAGGTTTGTATAGCCGACTAATAAATGGAGCCAAAACAAATGGAATTGCTTGTCCAATAGAATTCCCTGTGAAGAGAATTAGAAAGTTTTGAGTAAACGATCGAGCCGATTTAATTTCCACTAGCTGAAATTTCTTTTTCAGGTGAAAGTAATAGAACCGCAATCAAAATCCATCCACAATTGAGAACCAACCAAGCCGAGGGCATTGCAGCAATTATCCAAAATAAACCGATGCAAAACACCCATTGACTTGTTATAAAAAGATTGAATTTCTTTTGCTTAATAAATTGCAAAAAAGTTAAAACAATTAGAAAGATAAAATACAATGTAAATGGAATTCCATATTGACTAGTTAACTCCGTTAAACCTTCATGAGGACTATCCACTGTGCCTGTTTCATAGGGTGTTAATTTGTTTTTTGTATACCAACTATATTGTCCAGGGCCAAGACCCGTTATGGGATGTTGCTGAGTCATCCATGCTCCATTTAAAAGCAAGTTTTTACGTGTTAAATTGGAGTTGGATTTTCCTTTTAGTTCAAATGTATCCATGGCAAGGAGTATTTTCTCATTGCCATATTTTTTAAGTATACTATCTGATGTAATAAATTGGGGTTTGCCATTTAAGTCAACAATACCTTGAATTGCATTTAATTTATACTCATTTCCATTTTCCCAAATTGGTCCCCAATAAACTGGGTTAAATGCAAAAACACATAACGTACATGCAAAAATAAATGCTCCTGCTTTTAAGTAATTAATTCTCTTCGAAATGAAGGATGAATTAATGAAACTAAGGGCATAAAAGACAAATAGGGCAATCGAAATTATTTTTCCGAACCTAGAATCGGCAATGATTGAGAAAAATAGAAGTTGAAAAATAATGTTAGAAACTTCAATAAATCGATGTCTTTTTTCTGGCTTAGTAACCAGAATAATAATTGCTAAGGAAAATAAATAGCATAAAAAAGTATTGCTGTTATCGTAAATAAACACAGGAGAATAGGTAATATTTCCTGCTGGGAGTTTTAGTAATTTTTCGGTGTGAAATCCTTGCAAATGAATGCCTGTAAAAAACTCAAACCAGCCAATTAAACATAATCCGATGAATAAAATAATGGATAGTTGAAAGATGCGTTTGAAGAATATAGCGCTACCTAAAATGCGAAATGTTTGAAAAATCAACGTAATACATAAAGCTTGCATTATTAAACTTCGAATTTCAAATTTCGCTTCAGTTTTCCCTTCCACAAAATTGTACATCACAATACCCCAAAGTGCAATCGAAATGAAGAAAAATAAAGCCCATTTTAAAAAGGCCTTTAATTCTAATTTCTTCGGAATGAAAAACGAACTCCCTAATAATAAAAACGTCAGTATAAGGAATGGATACAGCGTCATAAACCCAATTGAAATGGGCAAAATAAACGCATCAAAGGGGAACAATAGAAACCATAAACTAAATGCATTCAGAAAATTATTCTGAATGCATTTACCAATCCAATGATTGTTGAATTGAGTCATTTGTTTATGAATACATTTCCTTATTTCGCATAAGCAACCGACCTCGTTTCACGAATTACCGTTACTTTCACTTGGCCTGGATAGGTCATTTCGTTTTGGATCTTTTGGGAGATGTTGAACGAAAGCATTTCGGAATCTTTATCGCTTACTTTTTCACTTTCTACAATCACACGAAGTTCACGACCGGCTTGAATAGCATACGTATTGGAAACTCCCGGATACGAAAGTGCCAATTGTTCCATGTCTTTCAAACGCTTGATGTACGATTCTACAATTTCGCGGCGAGCACCAGGACGAGCACCAGAAATAGCGTCGCAAACCTGGATGATTGGAGAAATTAAACTGTCCATTTCAATTTCATCGTGGTGAGCTCCAATGGCATTACATACTTCGGGTTTTTCCTTGTACTTCTCTGCGAGCTTCATCCCCAAAATAGCATGTGGTAATTCTGGTTCGTCTTCTGGAACTTTCCCAATATCGTGAAGTAATCCTGCACGTTTCGCCATCTTTACATTCAATCCAAGTTCGGCAGCCATAATTGCACACAAGTTGGCTACTTCGCGCGAGTGTTGTAATAAGTTTTGTCCGTATGATGAACGGTATTTCATGCGTCCAACCATTCGTGTTAACTCGGGATGTAAACCGTGAATTCCCAAATCGATGCACGTACGTTTACCTGTTTCGATGATCTCTTCTTCAATTTGACGCTTGGTCTTGGCAACAACCTCTTCGATACGTGCCGGGTGAATTCGTCCGTCGGTTACCAATACGTGTAAAGACAAACGAGCAACTTCTCTGCGAATCGGGTCGAAGCAACTTAATATGATGGCTTCAGGTGTGTCATCCACAATAATTTCAACGCCGGTGGCAGCTTCGATAGCACGGATGTTACGTCCTTCACGACCAATAATACGACCTTTAACTTCATCGTTTTCGATGTTGAAAACAGAAACGGAATTCTCTACAGCATGTTCGGTTGCAACGCGCTGAATGGTTTGAACAACAATCCGCTTGGCTTCTTTATTCGCCGTTAAACGAGATTCATCAATAATGTCTTTGATGTGCGAAGCGGCTTCCGTTTTGGCTTCTTCTTTCAATGCCTCAATGAGCTGGCTTTTTGCTGCATCAGCTGATAATCCGGCGATAATCTCCAACTGCTCAACTTGTTTGCGATGTTGTTTGTCAATCTCAGCTTGTTTCTTGTTTGCAAGATCAATTTGTTGATTTAGACTCTCTTTGGAAGTATCAAGTTCGGTTTGTTTGCGTTTAGTTTCTTCCAACTTCTGGCTAAGCATGCTTTCTTTTTGCTTTGCACGGTTTTCAGATTGCGCTACTTCGTTGTTTCTTGCCTGAATCGACTTTTCATGTTCTGACTTTAATTGAAGAAAACGCTCTTTTGCTTGAAGCATTTTGTCCTTCTTCATCACTTCAGATTCAGCTTCCGCCTCGCGAAGTAGCTGCGCACTTTTTTGCTCGATGTTTTTTCTTAAAACAGTTGTAGCAAATACATAGCCTCCTCCGAGTCCAAATATTGCTACAATTGCATAAATGAGTATTTCCATGGTTTATTTAATTTTTAAACAAACAATTGGACATTTCTAAAAATCGAAAAAAGAAAAAAGCTATTGTTCTTCCAATGCTTGTGAAATCAGCGAATTCATGTCTTTTATACGGACTTGAATATCGTCTTGATTTCCCATTACATTCGACTCGATTTCGATCATTTGAGTAGTAATCTGCAATGCGGTCATCGCAAATAAATCCTGAATATCCTTTACACCGTATTTTGTTTCAAGCTCCTTCAACTTGAAATTTATCAATTCGGCAGCTTTTTGAACAGAAGCAACTTCTCCAGCTTTTACCTTTAATGGGTATTTGCGGTTAGCTAAGTTTAATTCTATCGACACTTCTTGCATCACTTCTTCGTTCATTTATTCAGTATGTCCAGACATTTATCAATGTCTCGGATCATCTCATTGATCTTGCCTTTTAGACCTGCAGAATCTTCCGTTTCCGAATTATTCAACAGTGCTTGGGCGAGTTTTAACGCTTTATTCCCTTCTTCAAGTTGTAGGATTTGTTCCTTTTGCTTGTTGATGGTTATTGTTAACTGTTCATTATCAAGCTTTAAAGCAGCATGTTCTGTTTTAAGCGAGGTATGCAAATGTATCAATTTCTTGATTTTGCCCTCTAAAACAGCCGATTCTCCAAGAAGATCGATCATATTGCCTTTGCCTAATGTGTTAATTAACGGGCTTAAAAGTATTAATTTTTAGCAGTATTCTAAGACTTTCTTCTAATAATTTGCAACAAGTTGACGTTTATAATTTCCATGAGGCCTTTCCTACTGATATTTACTTTGTTGAACGCTGTTCCGCTATGTGCGCAGTGGTTGTCGGATGGTATTTTTTCTTCACCGATGTCTATCCCTTTGACGTTGACTTCTGGTTTTGGCGAAATTAGGCCCAATCATTTTCACTCAGGAATTGATATTTCAACGGCGGGTAAAAACCAAGCGGTTCTTGCCATTGAAAAAGGATATGTGAGTCGAATAAAAGTTTCTGTTTCGGGATATGGCAATGCATTGTATATCAATCATCCCAATGGACTCACTTCGGTTTATGCACATCTTTCCGAATTTAACGATACACTAAACCAATACAAGAGCTTCATCCAACAACAAAGTCGAGAATATGAAGTAGATATTCTTTTGGACTCGAGCGATTTCCCAATATCACGTCAGCAATTTATTGGTTGGTCGGGCAACACGGGGTCTTCCACTGGGCCTCATTTGCATTTCGAAATTCGGGATCAAACTTCACAAAATATTTTAAATCCCTTATTGTTTGGTTTTGGCGAAAAGGATTTTACCGCTCCTGAAATTTCTGCTGTTTCAGTTTTCCCAATGGAATCATACGGTTTAGTTAATAATGTCCAAAGTACCTTAAACATCCCATTAGTAATAAATAAAAAATCAAAGAAAAAGGGGCTTCCTTCCAATGAAAAATTACCTCAAGTTTCTGGTTGGGTGGGTTTTGGATTTCAAGGTGGTGATGTGATTGGGAAAATTCAAAACAAAACTGGAATATTTAAAGTGCAGCTTTTTGTCGATTCACAAGAAGTGTTTCAAGCACGTTTCGATCAGTTCTCTTTCGATGAAACAAGAAGTGTTAATGCCTATCAAGATTATGCTGAGCGCATTCGCACCAAACGTAAAATCCAACGATGTGTTTTGCCTTCGTATTCGATGATTGGTATTTATAAAAGAAATCGAAATCGGGGATATTTTTATTTTGATGAAGATCGAACCTACCAAATTACCTATATACTTACCGATTTAAACGAAAATTCGACGCGTTTCTCTTTTCAAGTTAAAGGTGAAGTGATTCAAAGTGATAATTTCAAGAAAAGAGGAAACTCAAATTATCAAATGATTTTACCTGGCGTCCAGCAAACTGTTTCATTGCCGGACTTTGAAGCAGAATTTCAAAGTGAATCGTTATTCGATACAACATGGCTCAAATTAATCAGAAATAATCAGCTCAAAGGTATTTCTCCAATCATTGAAATGGGAAGTAAATTCACACCTATAAATCAGGCGGTTCGCATTCGTTTTAAACCACAGATTCAAAACGATTCATTGAATAGCAAATTCATCATTGCCAGAAATTCTTGAAACAGTTCCATCGGATTAAAAAGCACATGGTCGAATAATTGGCTTGAAGCAGAAACCCGAGAATTTGGAGATTTTCAAGTGCTCATTGATTCCATTGCTCCAACAATTAAAGTTGTTCCGCAGGTGATTCGTAAAAAGAGAAAAAAAATCGTGGTTAAG
>CAXNGM010000003.1:0-22226 GCA_964201695.1 Bacteroidia bacterium
GTCTTCAAAACTCACTAAGCGTTCGTCATCATTGCGGTTGTAACGAATTACAATTTCATTCGCATCTACCCACTCAACAATACCTTCGCCTTCTGCATTAATTAAAACACGAGAATCTCTGGCAACAGAAGCTTCTAATCCAGTACCTACATAAGGAGCTTCGGGATTCAACAAAGGAACGGCCTGACGCATCATGTTTGAACCCATCAATGCACGATTGGCATCATCATGTTCAAGGAACGGAATTAATGAAGCTGCAATTGACGCAATTTGATTTGGCGCAACATCCATCAATTTAATTTGCTTGGGTTCAACCACTGGGAAGTCACCTGCAAAACGAGCTTTTACTTTGGGATCAGAGAAGTTACCGAAATCATCCGTTGCTGTTTTTGATTGAGCAATAATAGATGTTTCTTCTTCTTCCGCACTTAAGTATATAATTGGTTTATCAATATCAACTTTACCATCTGTAACAGTACGATAAGGTGTTTCGATGAAACCAAGTTTGTTAATTTTAGCGAATACACACAAAGAAGAAATCAAACCAATGTTTGGTCCTTCCGGAGTTTCGATTGTACAAAGACGTCCGTAATGTGTATAGTGAACGTCACGAACCTCAAAACCAGCACGCTCACGAGAAAGTCCACCTGGCCCGAGTGCAGAAAGACGACGCTTGTGCGTGATCTCCGAAAGCGGGTTGGTTTGATCCATGAATTGTGATAACTGATTAGTACCGAAGAACGAGTTGATAACGCTTGATAAAGTCTTCGCATTAATCAAATCGGTTGGAGTAAATACTTCGTTGTCACGAACATTCATACGCTCCCGAATGGTACGAGCCATACGAGAAAGTCCAACACCGAACTGACCATGTAATTGTTCACCAACTGTACGAACACGACGGTTTGACAAGTGATCAATATCATCGACATCTGCTTTTGAATTGATAAGTTCAATTAAATAGCGAATGATTGAAATGATATCTTGTTTAGTTAAAACGCGAGTTTCATTTCCAATTTCAAGATTCAGTTTTTTGTTGATGCGGTATCTACCAACATCACCTAAATCGTAGCGTTTATCTGAAAAGAAAAGTTTGTCAATAATACCACGTGCAGTTTCCTCATCAGGTGGTTCTGCATTACGTAATTGACGATAGATATGCTCTACAGCTTCTTTTTCCGAGTTGGAAGTATCTTTCTGTAAAGTATTGTATATGATTGTATAATCGGCGGAATTGATATCATCCTTGTGAAGGATAATCGACTTAACACCTGATTCAAGAATTAAATCAATGTGGTCTTTTTCAATTACAGTTTCACGATCGATGATTACTTCATTTCTTTCAATAGAAACTACTTCACCAGTATCTTCATCTACGAAATCTTCAATCCAAGTTTTCAAAACACGAGCTGCCAACTTACGACCAACTGCATTTTTAATACTTGTTTTGCTCACTTTAAACTCGTCAGCAAGACCGAAAATTTCAAGAATGTCTTTATCACTTTCATAACCGATAGCACGAAGAAGCGTAGTAACCGGAAGTTTTTTCTTACGGTCAATATACGCGTACATCACGCTGTTAATATCGGTTGCAAACTCTATCCAAGATCCTTTAAATGGGATAACTCTGGCAGAGTATAATTTTGTTCCATTTGCATGGCGACTTTGACCAAAGAACACACCTGGAGAACGATGAAGCTGAGAAACAACAACACGTTCAGCTCCATTTATAACAAATGTGCCTTTCGGAGTCATATAAGGGATTGTTCCCAAATAAACATCCTGAACGATTGTTTCAAAATCCTCATGTTCCGGATCTGTACAATAAAGTTTTAGTTTGGCCTTCAGCGGAACGCTGTGGGTTAATCCACGATCCAAACATTCCTCGATAGAATAACGAGGTGGATCAATAAAATAATCAAGAAACTCGAGAACGAAATTGTTCCGTGCATCCGAAATTGGAAAATTCTCCGAAAACACCTTGAAGAGACCTTCGTTCTGACGATTTTCCGGCGTAGTCTCTAGCTGGAAAAAATCCTTGAACGATTGAACCTGAACATCGAGGAAATCCGGATAATCAATAGGTAGCTTGCTAGATGCAAAGCTGAACCTGCTCGGGCGTTTTTTAGTATAAGACAAGGTACTGAGTTTAGAATGAAAAAGCAAAAAAAGAGAAATGCATACAAACAACTTAAGACCTCAATAATTATTGAAGTCTTAAGCTGTTGTTAATGATGAGTTGGATTATTTAACCTCAACTTCAGCACCGGCTTCAGTCAGCTGCGATTTTAACGCTTCTGCTTCTTCCTTACTTACACCTTCTTTAAGGGGCTTTGGAGCTCCGTCAACAAGATCTTTTGCTTCTTTCAGTCCAAGACCAGTTAATTCCTTAACCAGTTTCACAACTGCTAGTTTGTTACCGCCAGCTGCCTTAAGGATTACGTCGAATGAAGTCTTCTCTTCTGCAACTGCACCGCCATCTCCAGAAGGAGCAGCGATAGCTACTGCTGCAGCAGCAGGTTCAATACCGTATTCGTCTTTAAGGATCTGAGCCAGTTCGTTCACTTCCTTTACTGTCAGGTTAACTAACTGTTCCGCGAAAGCTTTCAAGTCTGCCATTGTATGTTGTTTTTAGTTGAATTAAAAAAAAGGGTTAATTAAAATTTTGAGAGATTAACGTTCAGAGAGTGTTTTAACCAAACCTGCAATAGTATTCCCACCCGATTGAAGAGCAGAGATAACATTTTTAGCAGGAGATTGTAACAATCCAATGATTTCGCCAATAACCTCGTTTTTAGTTTTGATTGCAATAAGCGCATCGATCTGATTGTCACCAATGTAGAATGATTCTTCTACAAAAGCTGCTTTCAGGGTCGGCTTATCGTTCGTTTTACGAAACTCTTTAATAAGTTTAGCAGGCTCATTTACCGATTGAGTAAACATAACTGCAGTTGTGCCATGAAGTACTGGAAATAACGGAGAGTAATCCGCATCCAAACGCTCTAAAGCTTTCTTTAAAAGAGTGTTCTTTACTACCTGTAATTCGATATTTCTGTTGAAGCAAGTTCTACGAAGTTTGTTCGTTTTCTCAACTGTCAACGCTGATGTATCGGTTAGGTAGAAGTTCTTTGTTGCTGTTAATTTTTCAACCAGTTCAATGATTACCTGGTCTTTTTCATCTTTTTTCATTTCTTCAAGAATTAAAAGTGTTAGATAATCAAGCGCCGATTGATTTTAAATCAACTGCTACTGAAGGACTCATCGTACTCGACATGTAAATACTTCTTACATAAGTTCCTTTTGCTGACGAAGGTTTTAATTTCAGAATTGTCTGAATTAATTCTTTCGCATTATCAAAAAGTTTGTCTTCTGAAAAGGAAGTCTTGCCGATTGCTGCATGCACGATACCTGTTTTGTCTACTTTAAAATCGATTTTACCGGCTTTAACTTCTTGCACGGCTTTACCAACATCTGTAGTAACGGTACCTGTTTTTGGGTTGGGCATTAAACCACGAGGTCCTAGAACACGTCCAAGAGCTCCTACTTTAGCCATAATTGCTGGCATGGTGATGATAACATCAACATCCGTCCAACCACCTTTAATTTTCTCAATGTAATCATCCAATCCAACATGATCGGCACCTGATGCGCGGGCTTCGTCTTCCTTATCAGGAGTACAAAGAACCAAAACGCGAACTGTTTTACCAGTACCATGAGGAAGTGATACAATTCCACGAACCATTTGATTCGCTTTACGTGGATCAACTCCCAGACGAACTGCAACATCAACAGATGAATCGAATTTCGTTGTGGAGATCTCTTTTACCAAGCGTGCAGCTTCTAAAAGTGCATAGGATTTATCCTGCTCAATTTTAGATATAACTGCTTTGCGTTTTTTTGTCAGTTGTGTCATTTCACTCAATTTAAATTATTGTTAAAAAGGACGCTGACCGTCAACGTTAATACCCATACTGCGCGCTGTTCCTGCTACCATGCTCATTGCTGATTCAACTGTAAAACAGTTTAAATCGGGCATTTTTGCTTCTGCAATAGAACGTACAGTATCCCAAGTCACAGATGCTACTTTTTTACGGTTAGGTTCAGGTGAACCACTTTGTAATTTAGTTGCTTCCTTGAGTTGAATGGCCACAGGCGGGGTTTTGATGACGAAGTCAAAAGACTTATCGACATAAACAGTGATAATCACTGGCAAAACTTTTCCTGCCTGCTCCTGTGTACGGGCGTTGAACTGCTTGCAGAAATCCATAATATTCACACCTTTCGCTCCGAGTGCCGGACCAATTGGTGGTGAAGGATTAGCTGCGCCGCCTTTCACCTGTAACTTAATGAGTGCACCTACTTCTTTAGCCATTTTTATTTATTATTGAATAGAGGGGTCTGTATTCTTCTGAGGAGGGGAAGCATTATAGTCGGAGAAGACAACCTCATTAGACAACAGATTTGCCCACTGTTTTTATTCTTTTTCTACCTGCATATAGTTTAATTCTAATGGAGTTTTACGTCCAAAGATTTTCACCATTACAGTCAATTTCTTTTTCTCTTCATTTATCTCTTCAATAGTTCCAGTGAAACTATTAAAAGGCCCATCAACTACTTTTACAGATTCACCAATAATAAAAGGAATGTTGATCTCTGCATCACTTTCGGAAAGCTCATCCACTTTTCCAAGAATTCTGTTAACTTCAGCAAGGCGAAGAGGAATTGGTGTTCCTTTATCACCTAAAAATCCAATAACACCTGGAATATTTTTCAAGATGTGTGGAATCTCACCAATCATAAATGCCTCAATCATAATGTAGCCAGGAAAATAACTGCGTTCCTTGCTTATTTTTTTACCATTACGAATTTGATATACCTTTTCGGTTGGAATTAAAACTTGAGAAATATAATCTGCAATGTTGTGGTGAACAATTTCAGAATCAATATATTCTTTCACTTTCTTTTCCTTACCGCTAACAGCACGTAGAACGTACCATTTTTTGGCATTAACAATTTCTTCCGTCATCTTCCTCTCTTTTTAATTGAATAGATCGTAAAACAATTCCATACCATGACTAAATGTAAAATCCATTACAAAAATCAATAATGCTATTATTAGAGATGAAATCATGACTAAAATTGCAGAACTCTGCAATTCGCTCCATGTTGGCCAGGTCACTTTGTGAACTAACTCATTGTATGACTCTTCGATATATGTTGTAAGTTTCGACATTCATTCAGAGTTTGCACGGGAGGAGGGACTCGAACCCCCAGCCAATGGTTTTGGAGACCACTACTCTACCAATTGAGCTACACCCGTATTAAAAAAAAATATTACATTTTAAAATTAACTCAACTTCGAAATTTGCCGAAATGACAAATAATAAAGTCGTTTATAAGTGGAAGTTAATTTTAAAACCCCTTTCGCATTACAGGTCGAAAAGGTGCCTGGTCAGTGATGACCAAAGCACCTTTAAGAATTTTATCTGTAATGAAAATTTACTATTTCAAAATTTCAGTAACCTGACCTGCACCTACCGTACGTCCACCTTCACGCATTGCGAAACGTAAACCTTTATCCATTGCTACTGGAACAATTAGAGAAACTTCAATAGTTACGTTATCTCCAGGTACAACCATTTCGCGACCTTCTGGAAGAGAAATCTCTCCTGTTACGTCAGTTGTACGAAGATAAAACTGTGGACGATATTTATTGTGGAAAGGAGTATGACGACCACCTTCTTCTTTTTTCAGAATATACACCTCTGCTTTGAAAACAGTATGTGGAGTAATTGATCCTGGCTTAGCGATAACCATTCCACGACGGATTGATTCTTTATCGATACCACGAAGCAATAAACCTACGTTATCTCCAGCTTCTCCGCGATCAAGAATCTTACGGAACATCTCAACTCCTGTAACAACAGATTTTAATTTCTCAACCTGCATTCCAAGAATTTCAACCTCTTCACCAGAATTGATAACACCTTTTTCGATACGACCAGTAGCAACTGTACCACGACCAGTAATAGAGAAAACATCTTCAACTGGCATCAAGAAAGGAAGGTCAACTTGACGTGGAGGAATTGGAATGAAATTATCAACTGCTTCCATCAATTCAAGAATTTTAGGAACCCAATTCGCATCGTTATTTAAACCACCTAATGCAGATCCACGGATGATTGGTGTGTTATCTCCATCAAATTGATAGAATGTTAACAATTCACGAATTTCCATTTCAACCAACTCAAGTAACTCTTCATCATCAACCATATCCACTTTATTCATGAATACAACCAACTTAGGAACTCCAACCTGACGTGCAAGAAGGATATGCTCACGTGTTTGTGGCATTGGACCATCTGTTGCAGCAACAACCAATATAGCGCCATCCATTTGAGCAGCACCAGTAACCATGTTCTTCACATAATCGGCGTGACCTGGACAGTCAACGTGTGCATAGTGTCGATTACCAGTTGTGTACTCAACGTGAGACGTATTAATGGTAATACCACGTTCTTTTTCTTCTGGTGCATTGTCAATTGAGTCGAATGATCGAGCTTCAGACAAACCTGCAGCTGCTAGTACTGTTGTAATTGCAGCAGTTAATGTTGTTTTCCCGTGGTCAACGTGACCGATGGTTCCGATGTTAACGTGCGGTTTGGAGCGATCGAATTTTTCTTTAGCCATGGCTGTTTTATTTGTTTTGTTGTTTTGAGTGTTTATTTTAAAATTGTGTGCGTTAATGAACCGATTAAGCTTTATAAAAGTAGAGCCAATGACGGGAGTTGAACCCGTGACCCCTTCCTTACCAAGGAAGTACTCTACCTCTGAGCTACACCGGCTTTTTGGTGAAATCCTTTTACCTGTTTACTAAATAAACAGATAAAAGGCAAAATGGAGCGGAAGACGAGGCTCGAACTCGCTACCCTCAGCTTGGAAGGCTGACGCTCTACCAAATGAGCTACTTCCGCTTAAGATTTGTCATTTCTAAGAATCAAACTATAAATAACTTAATTACTAAAAATCTCCATTTCTAAATTTGTATCAATCAACTGATAGATACATCCCAAATCTCTTTTTCCTTGGTGGGGAGAGAAGGATTCGAACCTTCGAACTCGGAGAGGACAGATTTACAGTCTGTTGTCGTTGACCGCTTGACTATCTCCCCAACCTCTTTGAAATAAAAAAGAATACTACAAAGAACAGAGCCGAAGAAGGGACTCGAACCCCCGACCAGCTGATTACAAATCAGCTGCTCTACCAGCTGAGCTACTTCGGCTTTTACAATTTATAATGGTAATCTCTGCTTTCGCAATTATCACCCTTAAAAAAAGGTGTGCAAATGTAGGTAAGAAATCATTCCTACCAAACATTTTTGTAAATTAATATTGGTTATTTTTGATTTTTTATTTCAAATTATTCAAAATCAGTTTTTTAAACCTGACGAATCTTCTCTTTATGCTTAATCATCTGGTTTCGCAATGCATCTACACATTCATCAACAGCTTCTTCAAATGATGCACATTGACGCTTTGCAAACAAATCATTACCAGGCACATGTAGTTTTATTTCGACGTTTTTATTCTCATTATTACTTGCATTGTCTAATCGAAGGATAACATCACATTCTATAATTTTATCATAGTGAGTTGCTAATTTTTCAAGTTTTGATTCAATAAACTCTTGAAGTTTATTATCTGCATTAAAGTGAAGTGATTGAATGTTAACTTTCATAACTATTGATTTTAGTATTTTGTGGGTGAATTAGAAATTCGTTATTCAAACGTTTAAGAACTGCTAAATTATATATTTGCGCAATTCATAAACAAATATTTTAATCAAAATCATTGTCCTGTCATTGAATAATTATGAAAATGAAATACGAATCACTATTTATATACGCTTATACCGTTTTTATTAAAATGGGTTGCCCTGAAAAGGATGCTCAAACTGCTGCCAAGGTCCTTTTATCAGCCGATTTAAGGGGAATTGATTCTCACGGACTAGCTCGATTAAGCGGCTATGTTCGACTTTGGCGAAAAAATAGAATTAACACAAACCCTTCAATTCGTATCATTCATGAAACTCCTTCAACTGCTACAATCGATGCAGATAACTCTCTTGGTTTAGTTGCGGCTCCATTTGCCATGCAAATTGCCATTGATAAAGCTCGATTAGCCGGAACGGGATGGGTTGCTGTAAAAGGTTCGAATCATTTTGGAATTGCAGGTGAACATGCCATGATGGCCTTGTCCGAAAATATGATTGGTATAGCCATGACAAACGCAAGTCCATTGGTAGCTCCCACATTTTCGACCGACCGATTGCTTGGAACAAATCCAATTGCATTTGCTATTCCTGCTAAAAATGAACCTGCGTTTGTTGCCGATTTTGCTACGACAACTGCTGCTAATGGGAAACTTGAAATACTTCAACGCACAGGCAATGAGGCTCCAATTGGATGGATACAAAACAAAGATGGCAGCTCTACTCAAGATCCATTTTCCCTCTCATCTGGAGGAGCTCTTCTTCCTTTAGGTAGTGACAAAGAGCATGGTAGTCATAAAGGTTACTGTCTAGGTTCTGTTGTGGATATTTTATCGGCGGTGCTTTCGGGCGCAAACTATGGTCCCTGGGTTCCTCCATTTGTTGCTTTCTTAAATCCGCCAGAAAATCCAGTTGGCGATGGCATCGGTCATTTCTTTGGAGCCATGCGGATTGATGCATTCAGACCCGCTGAAGATTTTTTAAATCATATGGACAATTGGATACGAACTTTTAGAAACGCGAAAACGATTGAAGGCAGAGAAAGAGTTCTTATTCCTGGTGATCCGGAGAGAGAAACTTCAGAAATTCGGATTGTTGAAGGAATACCACTGAACGATCAAGTGATTGTTGATTTAAAAGAATTAGCCCTTTCGATGGATATTGAATTTCCGTCGCATTAAATCGATTGCATAGAACCTCTTTTGCCCAATTCAATGACTTCTAAATCGTGGATTCTTGATTCGCTTATCGAAAATCGAACGAGTGTTCGGACATTGTGAAATCCATGATGACCAGCAGCTCCTGGATTAATATGCAGCAATTTATTTGCTTTATCGGGCATCACTTTCAAAATGTGAGAATGGCCGCAAATAAATAAATCGGGTGAGAAATCTTGAATTTGTTTGGATATTCGAGATGGATAATGCCCAGGATAACCTCCAATATGGGTGATAAAGACTTTTACACCAGAAATTTCAAACACTAAATTTTCTGGGTAGCATCTTCTCAATTCGGCTCCATCAATGTTTCCATAAACAGCTCTGAATGGTTTGTAAGCCGCTAAACTATCTGCAACTTCTATGTTCCCGATGTCGCCGGCATGCCATATTTCATCGCATGATTCAAGATAGCGGAAAATCGCTGTATCCAAATGACTATGTGTATCTGAAAGTAATCCAATGCGCATCAGAAATGATAATCCTCTAGGGTTAATCTCCGTTTGCAGAAAAAATACTCCGTCTCTTGATGATTCGAACTCACGATAATGGTTCGTCCAGGTCCATACAGTTTAATTAAATCGTGGTACCACTCGGCGGCGTTCTTATCGAGGTTCGACAATGGTTCATCCAAAAGCAATAATGGTGTATCGCTTAAAATGGCCAATATTAACTTTATTCTCTGCCTCATTCCACTTGAGAAATATCGAATTCTTCGATCGGCTGCATAATTCAATCCCGTGAGTTTTAAAATTTCATCCATACTGAGTTTATGGATTGATTTTTTCACGGAAAAATGGAATTGGATATGTTCTCTGAGGGTAAATTCTTCAATCAAATCTAAATAAGGAGCAGCAATACTTACATATTGATAAATATGCTCAGGTTCAATGATCTTGTTTTGATGTTTCCATTGAATTTCTCCAACCGAATGAATGATCGCTCCAGAAATAAGTTGAAGTAAAGTGGATTTCCCACTTCCATTGGCTCCTAAAAAAACACAAGAATCTTCATTTTGAATTTCGAACGATACTTTGTTGAATATCCAATTGAAGTTATACCTCTTACCTACTTCATTTAGTGATATTTCCATCTATTTGATGGTTGTTAATCTTCAAGTCCATATCCGCGAATAATTCCGCGTCTTGCTGCTTGAACAAACAGGATGATTTCGTCACGTTCGGGACTCGCAGGAAGATCGGTTTCTATTTTCTGAATGGCTTTGGTTGTATTCAAACCACTTTGAAATAGAGTACGATAAATGTCCTGAACTTCACTTATCCGTTCGTTCGAAAAACCTCTTCTTCTTAATCCAATCGAATTAATTCCAACATACGACATCGGCTCGCGAGCAGCTTTCACATAAGGGGGAATATCCTTACGAACAAGTGATCCTCCAGAAACCATAACGTGTGCGCCAATATGAACAAATTGATGAATGGCTGTCATACCACTAATAATCACATAATCTCCCACAACAACATGCCCTGCCATATTCACGGCATTGCCAATTATACAATAATCTCCAATGATACAATCGTGCGCTACGTGCGCATAAGCCATAATGTTGCAATGACTACCTACTACAGTTTTCATTCTATCGGTAGTTCCACGATTTACGGTAGCGCACTCTCGAATTGTTGTATAATCTCCAATTTCGGCAGTGGTAACTTCGCCATTAAACTTTAAGTCTTGTGGAATTGCTGAAATGACTGCCCCTGGAAAAATCTTGCAATTTTTGCCAATACGCGCACCATCCATGATGGTAACGTTGGGACCAATCCAAGTCCCCTCACCAATAACTACATCAGCATAAATGGTAACAAATGGACCAATGGTGACGCCCTCACCTATTTGAGCGTCTGGATGAATGGAAGCTAATACTTGATTCATAGTTTAAGATTGGCAAATGTAGGGAATTGAGATTAATTACTCAATCCTTTCTCTTTGACAATCTGAGCCATCATCTCCGCTTCTGTAACAGGTTTGTTATTAACGTATGCAACACCTCTCATGTGACAAATACCACGTCTTATTGGTGATATGAGTTCCAATTTGAATACAAGGGTATCACCTGGAATTACCTTTTGCTTGAATTTGACATTGTCAATTTTCATAAAATAAGTCAGGTAATTCTCGGGATCTGGAACCGTATTTAAAACCAAAATCCCTCCACACTGTGCCATCGCTTCAATGATTAGTACGCCTGGCATCACTGGATTTCCAGGGAAGTGTCCACGGAAAAAATCTTCATTCATGGTCACATTTTTCACACCAACAACATGACTTTCACTCATTTCCATAATCTTATCAATCAATAAAAATGGTTGACGATGAGGAAGAATGCGCGTTATATCATTGATATTATATAATGGCGTTTGTGTTAAATCGTAAGCAGGCTGTTCGGTTTTACGAGCTTTCTCCGCTTTGATTAACTGCTTTATTTTACGGGCAAATTCAACATTTGCAGCATGTCCGGGGCGAGTTGCGATGATTGTTCCTTTTATTGGTCTCCCAATTAATGACAAATCTCCTACAACATCTAATAGTTTGTGACGCGCGGCTTCGTTTTGATATTTTATTTCAACGTTATTTAATGTTCCTTCGTTTGTTACGATGAGATCAGATCTATTAAACAAACGAGATAGCACCGATTGATCTTCAGAAGAAAGTTGGCGATCTACATATACAATTGCGTTACTTAAGTCGCCGCCTTTGATTAGGTTGTTTTCGAGCAACATTTTCAATTCGTGTAAAAATACGAACGTTCGGCAAGAAGCAACTTCATCTTTAAACTCAACAATACTATCCAACAGCGCGTGTTGAAAACCAAGAACACGGCTATTGAAATCGATCATTACTTTCACCTTGAACGTATCGGAAGGGACAGCAATAATTTCCACATTACGAGATGGATCGTTGTAAAAGACGTTCGTTTTTAATTCGTAGTAAATTCGATCTGCTTCTAATTCAACAATTTCGGCTTGTTCTAGCGATTCAACAAAAAAGCGAGCACTTCCATCTAAAATGGGTACTTCGGGACCGTTGATCTCGATAAGTAAATTATCAATTTGAAGCCCGGCTGCAGCTGCTAATGCATGTTCAACCGTTGAAATACTGGCTCCATTCAAAGATAGTGTAGTACCGCGTGAAGTATCTGAAACCAAATCAACATCGGCAGGAATTTCGGGTTGACCTTCCAAATCAATTCGTTTAAATCGAATACCAAAATCTGAAGGAGCGGGTAAAAAAGTCATTTCAACTTGCACTCCTGTGTGCAATCCAACTCCTTTTAAGCTAGTAGCTTTCGCAATAGTTTGTTGTTTTTCAGCCATTGTTTTGCTTTTGAATTTCGTCCAACTTTCGTTCGAGTTCCTCAATTTTATTAATGAGTTCAGGTAACTTTCGGAAACCTATATATGATTTTTTATAATCTCCAATAAAAAATGCAGGAGAACCTTGAACAATTTCCCCTTCTTTAGTAATGCTGGCACCAATTCCCGATTGAGCAGCAATTTTCACTCTATCGGCAATAATCAAATGGCCGACGATTCCTACTTGTCCACCAATCATGCAAAAACGCCCGATTTTGGTTGAACCGGCAATACCTGTTTGAGCAGCAATTACGGTATGTTCACCAATTTCTACATTGTGGGCTATTTGTATAAGGTTATCGAGTTTTACACCTTTCCGGATAATCGTTGATCCTAATGTTGCACGATCGATGGTGGTGTTTGAACCAATTTCAACATGATCTTCAATAATCACATTTCCAATTTGAGCAACTTTCATGTAATTTGAATCATCTTGGGGAGCGAATCCAAATCCATCCCCTCCAATAACAACCCCTGAATGAATCCTACATTCTTTCCCAATTTTACATTCAGAATAGACTTTCACTCCGGGAAATAGCATGGAGTTATCGCCAATAGTTACATTATCGCCAATATAAACACCCGGGTAAAGCTTAACATTGTTGCCAATAATGGAATTCTCGCCGATGTAAACGAATGCTCCTATGTAAGGATTTTCTCCAATGCGTGCAGAAGCAGCAATGGTATGGGGTTCTTCTCTGCCGGTTCTATTTTGACTTATCTTGTTATACGTATCGAGCAAAAGCGCGAAACTTTTATAAGCATCTTTTACTCGAATAAGATTGGTATGAATTGGATTTTCAGGAACAAACGTTTCGCTTACAATGACCAATGAAGCTTTTGTCGTATAAATGAACTCTTCATATTTAGGATTTGCTAAAAATGTTAGAGAGCCTGGTTCACCTTCTTCTATTTTCGCAAGCCTGTTCACCTTTACAGAAGAATCACCTTCTATTGTTCCTTGCAAAAGATCTGCTATTTGCTGCGCTGTAAATTCCATTTTACTTAATTTATTGTATCAAATTCTTTGGGATAGCAAAGAAAGTATTTTCGAATTGATTCGGAGTAAACCGATAAACGTAATTGATCAGATGCGTCGCGGACATCGCGTATTGTGCCGTTTTTCAATAATATATTTATCTTCTCTTCTCCAGATTTGTATGCACTGTTGGTTATTTCGCCGGTGAAAATATAATAAAATGCGTCTTGTTCTGAATTACCTCTCAATTGCCATTGTGCTTTTAATGTTGCTATTTCAGATTCTTTAAATGGTTGATCGTCAATGCGTATTTTAAATAATTTTCGTTCTATCAGCCGTGTACTTAAATCTGAAAGTATACTATCAGAATGACTCATCCATTCTTTAGCGGCTGCAAATATATCATAATCATCCAAGTGAGAAAAATGCTCTATAAACTCTCCATCTAGATTTTCATTAAATGTGGAATTTGTCGAATTTAAAAAATACGCTAATCCTTTAGTTGCAAATACTACTTCACCATTCTGAACTATATACTTAGCGCGTTTTAGCATATTTACCAACAAATTTTCGGCAGATAAAACCGTTTTATGCAAATACACTTGCCAATACATTAATCGACGTGCCAACAGGAATTTTTCTATGCTGTAAATACCTTTTTCTTCAATTACTAGCTCTCCATTGACAACTTCCAACATTTTAATAATGCGATCAGAGCCAACCGTCCCTTCAGCCACTCCTGTATAGAAGCTATCTCTGTTGAGATAATCCAACCGATCAACATCCAATTGACTTGATAGTAGTTGATGCAAAAATTTCTTGTGGTATGTATCAGTAAAAATAGCAATTGCCATCTCGAGCTTGCCTTCAAATTGGGTATTCAATTTGCGCATAAATAGCAATGACAACTCTTCATGATTAAGTCCATTTACGATGGAATTCTCAAGCGCGTGAGAAAATGGTCCATGTCCAATATCATGCAATAAAATAGCAGCTTGAGCAGCAAAATTTTCCTCGTCTGTGATTTCATGTCCTTTCGAACGCAAGCTCTCAATGGCCAAACTCATTAAATGCATAGCACCCATAGCATGATGAAAACGCGTGTGTTGAGCACCTGGATAAACATAATCAGTTAAGCCAAGTTGCCGAATTCTTCGCAATCGTTGAAACCAAGGGTGTTCAATGATATCGAAAAGCAACTCATATTGAATGGTAATAAACCCGTAAACAGGGTCATTAACAATTTTTTTTTTGTTGTGCGTAAGTTTCACTGACAATATTATAGGAATTATGCTGTTTCATGAGGTACTTTTGAGCACCTTTTAAAAAAGCAAATATACATGGACAAGATAAACATCCTTTGGGCTGATGATGAAATTGAATTATTAAAACCACATATTCTCTTTTTACAGGATAAGGGATATGAAGTTCACACGGCTAATTGTGGCGACGACGCCTTGGATTTGTTCAAAGAACGCGATTTTGACATTGTTTTTTTAGATGAAAATATGCCTGGGCTTTCTGGATTGGAGACCTTGGTGAAAATAAAACAGATCAAAAACGACATCCCGGTTATTATGATAACCAAAAGCGAAGAAGAGCAAATTATGGAAGATGCAATTGGCTCTCAGATTTCCGATTATTTAATTAAACCGGTTAATCCCAACCAGATTTTACTTTCGCTGAAAAAGAATTTAGAAAACAAACGTTTAATTCGCGAGAAAACATCGAGTGCATACCAGCAAGAATTTCGGAGTATTGGAATGACCTTAAGTGACCGCCTTTCTATTAATGAATGGAAAGAAGTATATCAGAAACTCGTATTTTGGGAGTTGGAGCTCAGTAAGAGTAAAGAAGAAGGAATGGAAGAAGTCCTTCGAATGCAAAAAACTGAAGCCAACACACAGTTTTCCAAATTCATCGCCAATAATTACCAAAATTGGCTAAACGGAAAAGATCCAGATGCTCCGTTATTATCGCATACAATGTTCAAACAACGCGTTATTCCTGAAATTGATAAATACGAGAGTACGTTTTTTGTTCTAATTGACAATATGCGTTACGATCAATGGAAAGTTATGGCTCCTATCATTTCCGAGTATTTTAAAATCGAAACTGAAGAGATTTATAGTGCGATTCTGCCTACAGCTACGCAATATGCCCGAAATTCTATTTTCTCAGGATTACTTCCTTCCGAAATGGAAAAACGTTATCCCAACCATTGGTTAAACGATGAAGAAGAAGGCGGTAAAAATATGTTTGAAGAGTTCTTCATGATCGAACAGTTTAAACGATTGGGCAAAGACATTAAAACTTCGTATACCAAAGTCACTAATAACCAAGCAGGGAAAAAATTAGCAGAGAATATCCCCAATTTGATGGGAAACAAGTTCAATGCGATTGTATACAATTTCGTTGATATGCTTTCGCATGCGAGAACTGAAATGGAAGTTATTCGCGAATTGGCTGATGATGAAAAAGCGTATCGTTCAATTACCGTTTCATGGCTAGAGCATTCTCCCCTACTCGATATTTTAAGACAAATTGCCGACAGAAAAGCCCGTCTAATCATTACTACAGATCATGGTACGATTCGGGTTACAAACCCAAGCAAAATCATTGGCGATCGTAATACCAACACCAACTTACGATACAAACAAGGGAAAAATTTGAATTATGAAAAGCGGGATGTGTATGAAGTGAAAAACCCTCTTGATATTTTCCTTCCACGTCAACATGTGAGCACCGCTTTTGTATTTGCGAAAGAAGATTTCTTTTTTGCTTATCCAAACAACTACAATTATTTCGTGAATTATTATAAAAACACCTTTCAACATGGAGGTATTTCGCTCGAAGAAATGTTAATCCCTTTCATAACATTGAGCTCCAAATAATCTGTATTCCTTATTAAGGTTGTCCCATGTGTGTTTATTCTTTTAAGCATACATGGGATTTTTCATTGTGGATCATTGAAACTCATGTAAAAAAATTTTAGT
This sequence comes from Bacteroidia bacterium, assembly GCA_964201695.1. Taxonomy (GTDB): domain Bacteria; phylum Bacteroidota; class Bacteroidia; order M30B66; family M30B66; genus CALQRR01. Next base: position 16,337 of record CAXNGM010000003.1, read on the forward strand.
TACTCTTTTTATAAAAAAGGATGAACTATCATGTATCTTTGAGGAAGTTCCGCTTAAAAGCATACTATGAAAATCACCTTTGAATGCAGCGCTATCGATGAACTTAAAGAAGCCGCAGAAATCCTAACTTCCTATTTCAAAGAAAAACATGTTGTTGCATTTTATGGAGAAATGGGCGTTGGAAAAACTACATTTATCCGTGCTTTATGCGAAGAATTGGGTTGCAAAGATTCAACAAGTAGTCCAACTTATGGCTTAGTAAATGAATATGCGCTGCCTCATGGTAAAAAAATTTACCATTTTGACTTTTACAGAATCTCCTCATTGGAAGAAGCAATTGCAATTGGAGTGGACGATTATTTCAATAGTGGAGAATGGTGTTTCATTGAATGGCCTGAAAAAATAGAACCCTTGCTTCCATTAAATTATGTTCAGGTTTCAATGAAGGAAAATCAAGGACTTCGAACCATTTATATGCAAAATCAATCATTACAAAACCCTTCTATAAATTAATTTTTAATTTGAACGCGATGAGTATCCAACACGAACACGGCAAGTTATTTTCTCAAAGTAAGGTATTACTTCCTCAGGAAGAAATGCTCGAAGTTGGTCGTCGTTCGAGCGAGTTACAAATTGGAATCCCTAAAGAAACTTCTTTTCAAGAGAAACGTGTTTCACTTGTTCCTGCAGCAGTTGCAGTTTTGGTCAATAATGGCCATCAAGTAACGGTCGAAACTGGGGCTGGCACGAATGCTAATTATCAAGACAAGGATTACAGCGATGCTGGTGCTTCCATTGCTTATAGCCCCGATCAAGTTTATAAAAGCGATATTGTTCTCAAGGTTGCCCCGCCAACATTTGATGAAATTGAAATGATGAATCATAAACAGAAACTCATTTCTGCGCTTCAGCTTACTGTTCAACAAAAAAATTATTTCAATCACCTCATTTCTAAAAAAATTACCGGACTTGCATTCGATTATATAAAAGACAAATCGGGTATTTATCCTGTTGTTCGCTCAATGAGTGAAATTGCAGGAAATGCGGCCATATTAATTGCAGGTGAATATTTAAGCACAACAAACAATGGAATTGGGATGATGTTTGGCGGAATTTCGGGTGTTCCTCCAACCGAAGTTGTCATTATTGGTTCGGGAACAGTCAGCGAATTTGCCGCTCGAGCAGCAATTGGATTTGGAGCTTATGTTAAAGTTTTCGATAATTCTCTTTATCGTCTTCGTCGCATACAAAATGATTTGGGTCAACGGCTTTTTACATCCATCATCGAACCAAGGCAGCTCGAAAAAGCGCTTCAAACAGCAGATGTTGTAATTGGTGCGCTAAGAGCTAAAGAAGGCAGAACTCCCATTGTAGTTAGCGAAGAAATGGTAAGTAACATGAAATTTGGATCTGTTATTATAGATATTTCGATTGATCAAGGAGGATGCTTCGAAACTTCGGAAGTTACAAACCATGTAAATCCTGTATTCAAAAAATACGGCGTTACGCATTATTGTGTTCCCAATGTCGCTTCGCGTGTATCGCAAACGGCTTCGCTTGCTTTGAGCAATATTTTCACTCCAATGCTAATGGAAATGGGTCAAAAAGGTGGAATGGATAATTTATTACGAATGAATGCTGGTGTTCGAAATGGGGCATACATGTATAACGGAATAGTAACACATAAATACATTGGTGAAACATACGGCCTGCCTTATAAAGACATCGATTTACTTATTGCAGCAACACAGTTTTAGAATTATTATGCGCTATTTGCTTAGTTTTGTCGAATGAGTTTTGCACGTCGAATTCGATTATTTATACTTGGGATATTAATTGGAAGTTTAGTTGTTTGGGGATTTTTATTTCGCGGAAGAACCTTCCCAGCTTGGACACCTGAGGGCCGTGTTTTGGAGGCCTTGCATGAATATCCAATTCGTATTTCATCGGAAGCTCGTTGTATGCTCAATTGCAATCAAATTAAAGACGAAGATATTTTGGCTTTAATTGCCGATGGCGATGTACTTTTCAGTGAAAGTGATATTCGAGGAAAAGACATTCCTGAATATGTGGTGGAAGGAAAAGGAAAAAATCTAAAACTCTATAAAATGAAATTCCGGTCCGAATACTTAACAACCGTTCTCATTTCTGTTCTCCCAACACCCAATTCAAATGCAACTTGTGACTGCAAATAATAGCGGATGCTACAGACACAACCTACAATTAAATCAGGAGGTTGATATTGTTACGAAACGTGATCAAAAAACAGGTGCATTAACACGTGGTAAAATTAGATGGATTTTAACAAGTAAACCCTATCATTCGAGAGGAATAAAAGTGATGTTAATTGATAGAACCGTTGGCCGGGTTCAAGTAATTGTTTCTCCAAACGAACTCGAAATCACCAATGAATAAACCAGAAAATTGGACACTCGCTAATGGAATTCGTGTCATTTATTTGCAAGTAAATAGTCCAGTTGCTCACTGTGGTTTATTTATCAATGCAGGTAGTCGCGATGAACTTCCTCATGAGTTTGGATTGGCCCATTTTATTGAACACTCCGTTTTCAAAGGCACTCCAAGCAGAAAGGCCTACCATATTTTGAGTCGTATGGAGGATGTTGGTGGGGAAATTAACGCCTACACAAGTAAAGAAGAAACCGTTTTGTATAGTACATTTCTCTCCAATCACTTTGGAAGAGCAATCGATCTTATTAACGACATTGCATTTTTTTCGAACTTCCCAGAAAAGGAAATTAACAAGGAAAAGACGGTTATTATTGATGAAATAAATTCATACAAAGACAGTCCAGTTGAAGAAATTTACGACCGTTTTGAGGAACAAATTTTTCCTAACCATTCTTTGGGACATGATATTTTAGGTACTCCATCACATATAAAGAAATTTAAACCCGAGCATTTAAAGACATTTATTAATCGAACCTGGAACACCGACGAGATGGTTTTCTCGTTTGTTGGAAATATTCCATTGGCTAGATTAAAAAAGGAATTAGAACGAACTATTGGACAACACACTAGTAATAACAGAACATTCAAGCGAGAGTTGGTTCCCGTATATCAAGTCAATAATCAATCACAAAAACGTAAGAACCATCAGGCGCATTTAATTATGGGAAACCGTGCATATTCGGTTCAAGATTCCAAACGAACGGGATTAATTTTGTTGAATAATTTACTCGGTGGCCCCGGAATGAGTTCTCGATTGAACCTTGCTATTCGCGAAAAATATGGATGGACGTACAATATTGACTCGAGCTATTCCATTTTCGGCGACACTGGACTTTGGAGTGTCTATTTGGGTACCGAAGCTGCTTGGGTTGAAAAATGCAGAGAATTAGTTCTGCGAGAAATGAAGAAATTGAGGGAGCAGGAACTTGGTGTTGTTCAACTTCAAAAAGCGAAAAATCAACTTATAGGTCAAATGGCCATTTCGCAAGAAAGTAATTCTTCATTGATGTTGGGTTTTGCAAAAACATTTCTACTATTTAATAAGATTGATACATTTGAAGAAGTAGCACAAAAAATCGAATCTCTTAGCTCCCAAGATATACGAGAAATTGCGAATGAGATTTTTATGGAAGACAAATTATCTTCTTTGCTTTATCAAGGACGCTGATAAACAGTGTATTGAATTCGAAATGCGGTAGCGTTTTTTTAATGCAATTATTTTAACAATTGGGTTTTGAAAACAATATAACCTACGTATTTTAGACCACTTAAATTTATCCTATGCATGTAGCTGTTGCCGGAAATATTGGTTCAGGAAAAACGACTCTTACTTCACTTTTGTCGAAACATTATAATTGGGTTCCGCATTTCGAAGATGCAGATGACAATCCCTATTTGAATGACTTTTACGAGGAAATGCAACGTTGGTCGTTCAACTTGCAGATTTACTTCTTGAACTCAAGATTTAACCAGGTGAATGAGATTCGCAAAAGTGGGAAAGCAGTTATTCAAGACAGAACCATTTACGAAGACGCGTATATTTTTGCACCCAACCTGCATGCAATGGGTTTAATGACAACCCGCGATTTCGAAAACTACTTTACGTTATTCAATTTAATGTCAAGTTTTATTGCACCTCCCGATTTGTTGATTTATCTGCGTGCTGGAGTCCCGACCTTGGTTAATCAGATTCAAAAACGTGGAAGAGATTACGAAAATTCCATCCGTCTTGATTATTTAAAACGATTGAACGAGCGTTACGAAGCTTGGATTTCGAATTACACAGTAGGTAAATTATTGATTATTGATGTGGATGAAAATAAATTCAGTGAGAATCCAGAACATCTTGGTGAAATTATTTCACGTGTGGATGCAGAAATAAATGGATTGTTTTAATTTCTAAACTTCCTATAAATGAAGAAAGCCCTGAAAATTAAATTTTAAGGGCTTTCTTTTTGAGTAAAAAATTTAAACCAACATCATTACGGGCTGCTCCAAATACTCTTTAAGTGTTTTTAGGAAAGCAGCACCGCTGGCACCATCAACAACTCGATGATCGCAGCTAAGTGTTAACTTCATTACATTTCCTGGAACAACTGCGCCATTTTTCACTACTGGCTTTTGTTTGATCGAACCAACAGCTAAAATGCAAGCATCAGGAGGGTTAATGATTGCAGTAAATTCTTCAATGTCATACATACCCAAATTACTAATGGTGAATGTATTGCCTTCCCAATCTTGCGGCTGTAGTTTTTTAGATTTTGCTTTGGCAGAATATTCTTTTACTTCAGCAGAAATTTGAGACAAGCTTTTATTGTCCGCGAAACGCACTACAGGAACCAACAAACCATCTTCAACAGCCATAGCAACACCAATATTTACATGGTTGTTTCTACGGATTTTATCGCCCAACCAAGAAGAGTTGATTGCAGGATGTTTACGCAAAGCCATGGATGATGCTTTTACAACAAAATCGTTGAACGAAATTTTCACATCGCCTTGTGAATTGATCGAGGTTCTTGCAGCTATTGCATTGTCCATATCAATCTCAATAGTGAGATAAAAATGTGGAGCGCTGAATTTACTTTCTGCCAAACGACGCGCAATTACTTTACGCATCTGAGAAACATTCTCTTCGGTGAAGCTTTCTTGTCCAACCGGTGTATATGCAACAGCGGATTTTGTTTGAGATGCAGGCGAGAAATTCTCGATGTCGCGTTTTACAATACGACCACCATCACCCGAGCCATTCACTTGGTTTATATCAATCCCTTTTTCACTTGCAATTTTCTTAGCGAGCGGAGATGCTTTAGTTCTTGAATCATTGCTCAATACACTTGTTGCAATTGCTGCAGGTGCTTCAATTGATGCTACAACAGGAACTTCAGGAGCCGCTTCGACCACAGTTACTGCGGGAGTTGAAGCCGCAGTTATTAATGACTTATATTCTTCACCCTCTTTTCCTAAAATGGCAAGTATGGATTCAACTGGAGCTCCCTTTCCTTCTTCAACACCGATATACAATAATACACCATCTTGGAAAGATTCAAAATCCATTGTGGCTTTATCGGTTTCGATTTCGGCCAATAAATCACCCGATTTCACTTTATCTCCAACTTTTTTATGCCATTTTGAAACAACACCTTCTTCCATGGTGTCGCTTAGTTTGGGCATCTTGACAATTTCTGCCATAGTTTTATTTTTGCTTGAATTAGTCTAAAATGTAAGGATAATTTTCTTGAACATATACATCTTTATATAGTTCATCGATTGTTGGATATGGTGATTCTTCAGCAAATTTCACAGACTCTTCAACCACTGCTTTCACGCGATCTTCGGTTGCTTCAACCTCTGCTTCTGTGATCCATTTGTTTTTGCGTAGTGTTTCTAATACCTGCTCAATTGGATCTTGAAGTTTATA
>CAXNGM010000004.1:0-20631 GCA_964201695.1 Bacteroidia bacterium
TATTTCGATTCCTTAACATTCGCTTTCAAAGCCAATTTCGATGACCTTTCGGGAAATAAATTAACATCAACATCCTCCAGCGATACAACACTTTCTTTGTGTAACAATCCAGCAAGAGTTTTCGAAGGTGCCGGCTCTTGCCTTGTTGAATTATTTAGAGACAGTGGCTTTGTCGATTTTCAAATGATTGATCCTGTCTCACTTCCACAAGGCGGAGCAAATGTGTTTATGGAAATCAATTACAAAAACAACCAAGATCTTCTGGTTGGCTTACGTTCTTATTATTCGGGCGCATCAACACAAGAAGATCAGGTAATCACATTACGTCCATCAGAATCTTGGAATAAGGTATATATTAACCTAACTAGGCAAGTTAGTTCGCAGATAAATGCAAACAACTACCGCATCTTCTTCCAATCGACAAAGCCATCGGGCTCAGAACCACTTGAAATTTTAATCGACAACTTTAAAATTATCTATTAAGGAAGTGAATTCTATCAAACGCGATAAAAACCAAACACGCATTCAACTTGCAGCCGATTACTTTTCGGCATTGCTAGCATGGACCGTATATTACTCTTTCCGAAAAATATACCTCGAACCGCTTGTTTTTGGATATGAAATAGAAGTTGAATTCAACAAATCATTCTATCTTGGATTAACAATTGTTCCATTATTTTGGATGGTACTTTACCATATTTCAGGAACCTATTTTGATATCTACCGCAAATCTCGATTGGGTATTATCGGTTCAACTACTTGGTTAATTTTAATCGGATCTATTGTACTGTTTTTCGCCATCTCACTCGACGATTTTATTCCATCCTACCGTTATTATTACATTTCGTTTAGTGCACTTTTTCTGATACAGTATTTAATTACGGTTGTTCAGCGCATGATCTTGGCAACCCGAAATGCGCGAAACATTCAAAAAGGAAAAATCTTTTTCAATACTTTATTAATAGGATCTGGAAAGAAAGCTTACGAAATCTATCAGAAGATTGAAGAGCAAACCATTAGTAGCGGAAATCGTTTTCTTGGTTACGTGCCCGTAAATGGGAGCAAAGACCAAAATCTCGCAGAATCTTTGCCAATGGTTGGTAACTTTAACGAGATGGTTCAGCTTATTCAAAAGCTCGACATCGAGGAAGTTATTGTTGCACCTGAATATTCTGAACATGCCTATCTTGGAAAGTTCATTACCGAATTGGAAGTAACCAATGTCGTAATCAAAGTCATTCCCGACATCAGCGATATTCTCTTGGGTTCGGTCCGAACGTCGGCAATTTTCGGTGCGCCAATCATCGAAATCAAGCGGCAAATTATGCCTGCCTGGCAAAAATCACTTAAAAGATTGTTCGATATTACCGTTTCCCTTTTTGTCATGATTTTCTTTTTTCCTGTTTATATCATTACAGGTATAATCGTTGTTAGCACATCGAAAGGATCGGTCTTTTATAGTCATTACAGAATCGGGTTAAATGGACTACAATTCAAAATTTACAAATTTCGTTCGATGTTTAGCGATGCCGAAAAGCGAGGTCCTCAACTTAGCAAAGTGAACGATTCACGAATTACTCCCTTTGGCCTGTTTATGCGTAAAACGCGCCTCGATGAAATCCCCCAATTTTACAATGTACTGATTGGCAATATGTCGATTGTTGGACCGCGTCCTGAACGCCAGTTCTTCATCGATCAAATTATTGAAGTTGCACCGCACTATCGTCTTTTGCATAAAGTACGACCAGGAATTACCGGCTGGGGACAAGTTAAATTTGGCTATGCAGAGAATATCCCTGAAATGGTTGAACGCCTTAAATACGACATCTTATATATTGAGAACATGACCTTTGCGCTTGATATTAAAATCATGATTTACACATTTCTGATTGTAATTCAAGGCAGAGGAAAATAGCCTCCTTTCTATTTGATGATTCGGAAGGAGATTCCTTTATTTGCAAATTCAAATTCACTCACGATTTATTAGTACCAAATGAAAAATATTGCAGTAATAGGCGCAGGAACCATGGGCAACGGAATTGCTCACACATTTGCTCAGTTTGGATTTCCCGTAATTTTAGTGGATGTTAGTGAAGCCGCTCTCGAAAAAGGCATTGCAACAATTACCAAAAACCTCGATCGTCAAGTTCAAAAAGGGAGTCTCACCGAAACGCAAAAATCCGAAACGCTTGCCCGAATTACTACAAATACAAGCATCAACGAAAAACTATTCGATCGCGATTTAGTCGTGGAGGCTGCATCCGAAAATTTCCAAATAAAGTCATCGGTCTTTCGTCAACTCGATCAGTTTTGTCAGCCCAGTTGCATTTTAGCATCCAATACATCCTCCATTTCCATAACCCGAATTGCCGCCGAAACTAAGCGTCCTGAACTAGTTATCGGAATGCACTTTATGAATCCAGTTCCGGTCATGAAACTGGTCGAAATTATTAATGGATATTCAACTTCATCGCATACAAGTGCATTAACGGTAGAGGTTTCCGAAGCACTTCAAAAAACGCCTGTTGTTGTGAACGATTACCCCGGATTTGTGGCAAATAAAATCCTTATGCCAATGATCAATGAAGCCATTATTACGCTTCACGAGGGTGTTGCGGGGGTTCAAGAAATCGACACGGTTATGAAACTAGGAATGGCACATCCCATGGGGCCATTGCAACTAGCCGATTTTATTGGATTGGATGTATGTCTTTCTATTTTACGAGTCTTGCAAGACGGCTTTGGAAATCCGAAATATGCACCCTCTCCCCTCTTGGTAAACATGGTCATGGCGGGACAGTTGGGCGTTAAATCGGGCATTGGTTTTTACGATTACAGCGCTGGTATCAAAGAAGCAAAAGTTGCCGCTCAGTTCAGCTAATCAACAAGCTTATTTATTTGAATTGTTTTATTGATAGCGGCATCCGGGCTTTCATTCCAATACGGCTATGCCAGATTTCCATTCAATCCCTGCCGCTTTTGAGTTAAAACGACATCGCGTTCGAATGAGTCTTCTATGATTAGTTCACAAACGAACCATCCTCTATCGATCCAATAATATCCTCAATCATTTTATCCTCCGGGTTTGTATACGGATTAAACTTCTCCTTTAAATTGGTGCTGAAAACACGCGCCAAAGATTGCCAGAAAAAGGCCTGAAACGAACCACGCAATTCTTTCACTAAACCATAGGAAGAATTACCCGTTTCGCGATCAATCAATTTAATCAATATTCGCCCTTGATTCAAGGTCATATTGCGAATATCACCTTCAAACTCTTTCTTTAATTCCGACTCTGCGCGTTTAAGCAATTTCTTCTGCTCCGATTCTGGCTTTCCCACCATCATATCGTTGTATGTTTTCAATTTTTTACCCGCAATTTTAGAGTACGGATACACCTTGGCAACATCGCGTTTTAAACGACTCCATTTTCGCTCTTCCCGTTTATTAGCGAACGTTCTATTTTCAGAAATACTCACAGGATGAAGCGTTACGATTGGCAAAGTATCGCCATTCTCGGTAATGATAAAGTACAATTTAAACCCCGTTGGCTTTGGTAACTCCGACAATTTTTCAGGTTCTTTTACTGCAATTTGTGCTTGACAAACCTGCAAACAAAAAAATAGGATGATAAAAATCTGAATCAATTTCATAAACAAAATCTTAGTTCGGTTTGGGCAAATCAGAATGATTGAAAAATTTACTCAACGCCTCAATTATTATTGACGGAACACGCATGGGTTTATTGTCGGAAGAACGAATAAAAACCAATTCTGTTTCAGCTGTATTCAAAAGTTCCATCGCTTCATTATACATTGAATAATGAAAAACGATACGCGATTGAGGCAGGGTTTCGATTCGCGTCTCAATGAGTAACAATTCATCGTAACGTGCTGGTTTTTTATACCGAATATGTAAATCTGTAACAGGCATCAATATTCCGGATTCTTCTAATGAACTATAACGAATTCCAAGCGTTCTAAGTGCTTCCACTCGTCCTACTTCCAAATAGCTTGCATATTGTCCGTAATACACAAATCCCATTTGATCGGTTTCTGCATAACGTACGCGAAGTGTAGTTTGATGTGTAAACACAAAAAATATTTTAATGTATTGAGATTAAACTAAAATGTGTAAATTTTGAAATTCTATTGACTTCGAATTTTGAATCCCATTAAAGTTATCCATACACTTATTCACCTTGCAGTTATATCATTGATAATTAGCTGCTCAAAGCCTTTGCAATCGGTTTCAACCAACAAAGAAAACATTGTAATAGGGCCAAGTGGTTACTCAAAAAGTTTACCCGAAATCGATTCTCTGATTCAACCATACCGCATTCCACTCCAAAAAACAATGCTCGAAGTGGTTGCTGTTACAGATGCTCCAGCTACAAAAGCACTTCCAGAATGCGGATTAGGCAATTTAATTTGCGATATCATGTTAAGTTATTCCGAAAGAGCACTTAATAAACAGGCCGATATCGCCTTTTACAATATGGGAGGTTTACGCATAGAACTTCCCAAAGGCGATATTACGCTATCAATGATATTTGAATTGGTTCCTTTCGAAAACGAGTTGGTTACCATTGATATACTTGGGATAGATCTAGATGGTTTATTTCAGCAAGTAGCATTGAAAAAAGGAGGCCCAATTGCAGGTTGCTCCATGGGAATCTCCTCGAAAGGAGCTACTAATATCAAAGTGGGGGGAAAAGAAATTGAACCAGAACGAACCTATTCGATTATTTCGAACGATTATTTAATTAATGGCGGCGACAATTACAAAATGCCACCCTACACTAATCGGCAAAATCTCAAAGTGAAGTTTCGCGATGCTATGCTCGAAGAACTGAAATACTATAAATCAAAAAACATCCAATTACATCCAAAAACCGATGGACGAATTTACCTCCTGGACACGCCGTAAGTTTATTCGAGGCAGTTTAAGTCTTGCGGCATTTACATCCATGCCGGGATGGCTCAAAGCATTTGAAAACGAAACGGGGCATAAAACATTGACCATTCTTCACACCAACGATTGGCATAGTCGAATAGATCCTTTTCCCGACAACGATCCCAAATATCCGGGCCAAGGAGGAGCTGCACGCAGAGCTGCGCTTATTTCAAAGATTCGGGATGAACAGAGCAATGTTTTGCTTCTCGATGCTGGCGATATTTTTCAGGGCACACCTTACTTTAATTTTTATGGTGGAGAACCCGAATTTAAATTGATGTCGGCCATGGGTTACGAAGCCGCAACTTTAGGAAATCATGATTTCGATAATGGCATTGATGGACTTGTTAACAAAATGCCTTTCGCCAATTTCCCTTTTGTGAATTGCAACTACGACGTAAAAGACACTGCACTCGAAGGGAAATTAAAGAAGTCAATCATACTCCATAAAAACGGTTTAAAGATTGGTATACTGGGAGTTGGCATCGATTTAACAGGACTTGTTCCCGATACAAATTGGAAAGGTATTCAATACCACAATCCTATCATAGCTGCTGATAATGAGGCACGTTATCTCAAGTTAGATCAGCATTGCGACATGGTTATATGCTTATCGCATTTGGGCTATCAATACGACACATTTAAACCTTCCGACCTTATGTTAGCATCAAACACTAAGCACATTGACGTAATTTTAGGTGGACATACACATACATTTTTAGAAAAGCCAGTGACCATAATGAACGCGATTGGTAATTTTGTGACTATTAATCAAGTAGGTTGGGCAGGGCTAAGATTAGGTAGGCTCGATTACCTCTTTAGTAGTATAAACAACAAGAAAAATCAAGCGTTTTCCCAAATAAAATATTTTAGAAAGTCAATAGCAATTTAATTTTTTTTTAAAGTATTTTTAGTAAATATTTGCCATCCAATACTTCGGCTCCCCCCTAAAGCTGAAAATCGATTCAAGGAATTATCCTTTAATCACATTAATAACCAAAGAATATGCAGACACTAGAGCAATCATTTGAAAAAATTTGGCAGAATTGCCTCGACATTATAAAGGATAATGTCAATCAACAGAGTTATAAAACTTGGTTTGATCCAATTCGACCAGTAAAGTTAAACGGAAGCGTTTTGACGATACAGGTACCTAGTCAATTTTTTTACGAATGGTTAGAGGAGCATTATATTGATCTGCTTAAAAAAACCATCAATAAGGAATTAGGACCCGAGGGGCGTCTTGAATATTCCATTATTATGGAAAACAACTACCGCAATGCTAACCCATACACGGTTAACATTCCTGCAGTGAGTCATAAGTCATTGAAAAACCCTGCTGTTTCGATGCCTATCGATCTAAACAGCAACTCCATCAAAAACCCATTCATCCTTCCTGGATTAAAGAAGATGAATGTTGAATCTCAACTTAATCCAAATTACTCTTTCGACAATTTGGTTGAAGGCGATTGCAATCGTCTAGCTCGCTCTGCTGGATTTGCCGTTGCAAACAAACCCGGAGGAACTGCTTTCAATCCATTGCTTATTTATGGAAATGTTGGATTAGGTAAAACCCATTTGGCTAACGCAATTGGAATTGAGATTAAAAAGAATTTTCCAAACAAAACGGTTCTTTATGTTCAGGCTGAGAAATTCATTACCCAGTTTGTTGATGCCGTAAAAAATAATTCTCATAACGACTTCATTCATTTTTATCAAATGATTGATGTGTTAATTATTGACGACGTTCAATTTTTTGCAGGAAAAGAGAAAACTCAAGACGTTTTCTTTCAAATTTTCAACCACTTACACCAAACAGGAAAACAATTGGTGTTAACATCCGATAAATCTCCAATCGAATTAATTGGATTGGAACAACGTCTACTTTCTCGTTTCAAATGGGGTTTAAGCGCCGACTTGCAAGTGGCAAATCTGGAAACTCGCATCGCTATTCTTGAAAAGAAAATTTATGCCGATGGTATCGAAATGCCGAAAGATGTTATCGAATATTTGGCATACAACATCACAACCAATGTGCGTGAACTTGAGGGGGCATTAATTTCATTAGTTGCTCAATCAACCTTGAATCGCAAATCCATCACAATGGAATTGGCTCGTCAGATGATCGATAAGTTCGTAAAAAACACTACACGCGAAATTTCTATCGATTTTATTCAAAAAGTTGTGTCCGATTATTTCAACCTTCCGCTGGATCTTTTAAAATCCAAAACCCGTAAGCGTGAGGTAGTTCAGGCGCGACAAATTGCTATGTTCTTTGCTAAAAGCATGACTAAATCTTCCCTAGCAAGTATCGGTTTGCAATGTGGAGGTAAAGATCATGCAACTGTTCTTCATGCTTGCCGTACAGTAAACAACCTCCTCGAAACTGACAAGAAATTCCGTGTCTATATCGATGAGATTGAAAAGAAGATCGGTAATCAATAAAAAAAGAACATTTTGACCATAAACAAAGTACTGATGGTCTGCCTGGGAAATATTTGTCGCTCACCTATGGCAGAGGGTATACTTAGAGCTCGTATAGAGGAAGCTGGCAAAAAGATTGTTGTAGATTCGGCAGGAACTTCGGATTATCACGCAGGTGAAAGCCCCGATTTTAGAGCAATTCGAATACTTGAGAAACGTGGAATTGATATTTCAGGTCTCTCTGCTCGGAAATTTACAGTGAAGGATTTTGATGATTTCGACCTCATCTACGCCATGGATGCGTCCAATATGATGAATATTTTAGCATTAGCTAGAAACGATGAAGACCGCAAAAAAGTAGAACTTCTCCTAAATGTGAGTCATCCGCAAAGTAACCGTTCTGTTCCTGATCCATATTATGGAGGAATGGAAGGTTTTGAAGAAGTGTACACACTTTTGAATGAGGTTTCTTCGAAAATAATCAGCTCGATTTGAGCATGCAGGCGGGATCAATATTCTTATTATCAACATATCTCGGCGATGAAGCACGCGAAGACTCCCTAAGTATGTGGGAGTTAAGTTTGGTGCAAGACTTGAAAATGTACTTCACCGAAAACGAAAAAAGTGCTAGACGTTTTCTCCGAAAAGCAGGGTACAAAGGTTCTCTAGACGAAATTATCTTGCATCGTTTCGATAAAGACACCAAAATCGACGAACAACATAAGTTATTATCGCTTGTTAAACAAGGCAACCATGTTGGACTTATTTCTGAAGCCGGAGCTCCTGCGCTTGCCGATCCTGGTGCAAACTTATTGGCATTGGCTCATGAACTAGGAATTTCGGTCATTCCTGTTCCCGGTCCTTCGGCTATTATGCTCAGTATAATTTCGTCGGGGCTCAACGGGCAACAATTTACATTTCATGGGTATTTACCAATTGATAAAGTTGCTCGCAGTCGAAAATTAAGAGAAATCGAACAGGTTTCTTTTCAAACGGGCTATGCGCAATTTTTTATTGAAACACCTTATCGCAATGCAGCCATCATCGATGAATGCATCAACTCATTAACTCCCCAAACCAAACTGTGTATAGCGGCAAACTTAACCGTTCCCGATGGTTGGGTGAAGACGAAATCCATGGAAAAATGGAAATTGCAAAAACCCGAAATCCAAAAAATTCCAGCTGTATTTGGACTCTTAAAATCTGCTTAATATTTTTGAAATATTAAACGTTTTAGATATAAATTTGTTAGTATTTAAATCGTTAAATATTCTAACATGAAATCAACTCAATTATCTATTCGAATTTCCATGCTATTGGTAGTTACAATTCTTGTAAATTTAAGTGCCTGTAGAAAAAAAGAAGATTTAGACAATGATACTAGTGCTTCAAAAAATGAAAGTATTGCCGAACGATATTTCAACGAGGTTCAAGACATTTCGGATCAGGCAGCAAAAACGGGAGATCTTTCCACCTTCAAACTTTCAAGTAATGAAGGCATGCTTCTTTCCGATTGCGCAGTAGTAACATTCGATACACTTGGAACCGTTTCTGCAAGTAATCCAGATACCATCATCATTGACTTTGGAACATCTTGTTTATGCAATGACAATAAAACACGAAGCGGTAAAATTGTTATCAGCTCAACAGGTCGCTACCGTAACGAAGGTTCTGTGATTACCATAACTCCGAATAATTATTTCGTTAATAACAATCAAATTTTAGGAACACGGATTGTGACAAATACTGGAAATAATTCAATGGGTCAACCAACATTCAGTGTTCAGGTAAATGGAACAATCATTTTAGCAAACAATGAAGGCACTATAACGTGGAATGCTTCTCGCACACGCACTTGGATTGAAGGATACAACACCTTGTTTTTTGGTGACGATGTGTACAGCATTACTGGAGCCGGCTCAGGAACAAAAGTGAATGGCCAAACTTGGACATCCCTCATTACATCTCCACTAGTTCACAAGCGCTCTTGCCATCAAATTGTGAGTGGTGTTTTACAAGTAACACCAAGCAATAAACCACTTCGCACCATTGATTTTGGACAAGGAAATTGCGACAATACCTTGACTGTATTAATCAATGGAAATACTTACACGGTTACATTTTAACACTTAATCTTCTTTAACAAAAAATGCAGCTACCATCTAGCTGCATTTTTTGTTATGGGGTGGAATAAAATTGGTTATTTTTACAACGTATGATAGTGATAAGAACATTTTCAAGAACCATTATTCCCCTGCTATTATTAAACTTATTTGTTTCTTGTTCACGAGAGGATCAAACTTCTTGGGATATTGACGTGCTTGCTCCATTAGCTGAAACACGTTTATCGGTAAATAATTTAATTGCCGATTCATTGATTGTGAGTGCTTCTGGTGATCCTGTTTTGATTCGCTATGAAAATCAATTCAACTTAATACCAAATGATTCACTGTATTTCATTCCCGATACAAGTTTCTCGAGTTCGTTCAGTTTACCTTTTAGCATCAATTTGCCCGCAGGTTTTGAAGTTGTTGATTTATCACAAGTAGTTCGATTTAATTATAAAGACGTTCAACTTTCTGAAGCAATTATTGAATCGGGAATTGCCAATTTCAAAATATATAATTCAATTTCAGACAAAATTTTTGTTGATTATAGTATTCCCAATGCGAGTATTTCTGGTCAATCATTACAATTTAACAATATTGAAATTGGTCCTGGTAGTAATCAAACACCTACCGTTTTTGAGAAAAATATAAACCTCAACGGCTACTTTTTAAATTTACGGGGCGATTTAGGAAATTTATCCAACCAATTTCGCGTAAACCTCAATGCCAAATTAAATCCTGACGGCAATGGCGCAACTACCTCTGCCAATTTACCCATACTAACCTATCAATACAATTTTAAAAATATTCGTCCTTATTATGTTCGTGGATATTTGGGACAAAGCAGTTTTACAGGAAATGACTACTTGAGTTTGTCTGAAATGAAAAAACTTTCAGGAATTATTCACCTGCAAGACATCAGTCTAAATGTTGAAATTGAGAATTCGATTGGAGCAGACTTCTCCTTAAATTTTCAAAACATCAAAGCATCTCGCAACGGAACCGAATTGCAATTGAATCATCCAATTATTGGAAACAATCAGCAATTAAGTCGTGCGCAACATAGTGCACAAGGAGATTTACCTTACACTCCAACTTACAAGAATTACAGTTTTAATTCTAGCAATTCGAACATCAAAGCGCTGATTGAATTATTGCCCGATCGTCTTTCTTTTGAAGCCAATGCATCATTAAATCCTTTAGGAAATGTTTCAAGCGGGAATGATTTTTTATACAAAAACAGCAATGTTCGAGTAAAAACAACCTTGGACTTGCCACTTAGCTTTTCTGCAAATGCACTCACATTTACGGATACTTTAACAACATTGGGCATTGAATCGACATCAACAGAAAATGTTTTGGCTGGAGACCTTCAGATTCTTGCAACCAATAGTTTCCCTTTTGATTTATTGGTGAAGGGCTATTTACTTGATGAAAACAAGGTGTTAATCGACTCGCTGTTAAGCAATCAAACCATTTTAGCCGCAGCAGTAAACGATTTACTTCGTGTAACACAATCAAAACAAACCACCTTGAAAGTGCCCGTAAGCGAAACGTTAAAATTGCACCTCAGTCAAGCGCGATATATTGTTTTGAAAGCAAGACTAAACACCCAACCAGAAGACACAATTCTACCCATGTATGCTGATTACGAATTGCATTTGCAACTCATTGGGAATGGGAAATACCGCATAAAAATTTAAGTAATGAAGCAAGCCATTCTTTTTTTATGCTTCATTATAGCAATGCAGCAACTTTCTGGTCAAAGTAAAATTACACCCGACAGCATTTCTCCGAGTGTTCTATTAATCGATTATGTCTCATTGGAAATGATGCAGAATCGTTTTGAATTGCCTTATACTTTCGATAGTAATGGCATGGTCAAAACACATTTCCATGCGTTTACTCAAAGCAATTCCTTACCAACTCAATTCAGTAATGCATTTGTATTTCCGCAATTTATTGACGAGTCAAGGAAAGCGAATGCTTACAATACATTAAAACCCGAAAATCGCTTTGGATCTGAATTGTCTTTGGAGGTATTAACATCATTCAGTCCCGACAGTATTTGGAAATCGCAAGGTTTGCAATTGCGTTTTGGCTATGAGCAACATCGCTTCATAGCTGCTCAATACTCGAGCGATTTGTTTCATTTGCTTTTTGGTGGCAATGCAGAATTTGCAGGAAAGACCGCCGATTTTGGAAATACCGATTTTACATCAATTGCCTATCGAACATTTAAAATAGGCATGATGCAACGAAATAAGAACAGCATGTTTAGCGTGGATTTTGGATTTGTTCAAGGGCAGAGTTTCACTCAGATTAAATTAGATGAAGCGCAATTATTCACCCAAGAGGCGGGAAGTTATTTGGATTTAATCTGGAAAGGAAATTATTATCAATCGGAAAGAGAATCCAACAAATTTAGCAATCAGCCCTCTTTGGGCGCATCTATAAGTTTAGAAGCACGTCAAAGTTTTCGAAACAAATGGATGTTTCATGAATTGGTAAAAGATTTAGGTTTTGTAAATTGGAATGAATCAACAAAACACATTCAAGGCGATACATCCATTCGATTTAGTGGCATTCAATTCAATGATATTTTAAATTTTGATCAATATGCCTCCATCAATATTGGAGATACGCTTCTGAATAAAGTGCGAAAAAATGAAGTTGAAGGCAAATACCTCGTTTCACTTCCAACCCTGTTTCGCTTGGAAGCAGCTCGATTAATGCCTAAAAAATTCACCATAGGGGCAGCTATTCAATACCGCTATATTGTTGGCTACAAACCTTTAGCATCCATTGAAATAGGCAAGACATTTTCGCAATTAAGAGCTGTAAAAATTGGATTTATGTTTGGAGGTTACGGAGGATTTCAAACCAATTTGACCTGTGTCTTGATTAATAATTCCGATCATTGTTTATCACTGGGAACCTGTTTCAACGAAGGATTATTAAGCCCTAAAAAATTAGCAGGTGCTGGTTTTCAATTGAATTATCAAATACGACTATGAAAAAGTTAATTTGCACACTCATTTTTCTTCAACTGAGTTATTTCTCGTTGCAGGCGCAAACGCTTTTCACCAGAACCTACGGTGCATTTGGGGAGTTTAATGTTGGACAATCGGTGGTCTCTTCGTCCGATGGCGGCTATGTTTTTTTGGGATCTTCTGGTGGCTGGGGTGCTGTAAACGGCGATATGGCACTTGTCAAAACCGACTCATTAGGAAACTCCTTGTGGGAGCATATTTATGGAAACGGATTTACCGAACAAGGAATTTCATTGAAGCGTATTACCAACGGGGGATTTATACTTGCAGGAATAACAAATGAAGGAGTTGCTGGTGATTATAACATTCGCGTTGTTCAGGTTGATTCTTTGGGCGAAGAAATTTGGTCGAAAACATTTGGTGGATCAGCATGGGAAATTGTTGAAGATGTGGTTGAATTATCGGATGGTGGTTTTGCTATTGCAGCAACAACCTATGAAGAACCTTTTGTGAGTGGAACATTCTATTTAATTAAAATCGACTCATCTGGAAATGTTGTATGGGAAAACAAATTCCCCAATGGAAGCTCAAATAGCGTTGGAGGTATTGATGAACTTGCCGATGGCAGTATTTTTATTGGTGGTCGAGGCATTCAGATTGGGCATGCCGATTATGATATGTTGCTTGTAAAATATAGTTCAACTGGAGAAATTCAGTGGAGCAATTACTACGGAGATTTTCAGAACGAAGCAATAATCGATCTAACCCATAGTCCTGAAAACCGAATTTGTTTAGCAGGAAATAAGACACAAAACGAAGGAAATACCCGAGAGATTCTTCTTATCGTTGACACAGCAGGAGTAGTAACCAATATCAATGATTTTGACTCACCAAGAATAATCGATGTTAAAGCGGTTTTTTACTCACCATCCGACAGCTCGTTTGTGATTGCAGCTGACCATATAAGCGATATTGAAACCCGTGCAACTATTTATAAGTTCGATTTTTTCCTAAGTTATGTTTGCTATGCATCTGCAAATTCAATAAAGAATAGTTATGTGGGAGAAGCCGTTGTAACAAACGATGGATTTATTGTTATGAATGGCACTTACGATTTTGTTGCACCCGGATTAAGCAGTTTTTTACTAATGAAAACTACACTCAACTGCGATGCAAACCTGAATGTTATTATTGGAATTGAAGAAAACGGAAATGATTTTTCTGAAAACTTCAAGGCATTTCCCAACCCAAGTTCCGGTAGTTTAAGTTTGCGAATGGATAAAAAACCCGAACAGATTGAATTGATTGATTTAACAGGAAAATCTATTCCTCATACTTCCATAATGCAAGGAGGTATTTTAACGATTGATGCAGGTTCTATTGCACCAGGCATGTATGTTTTAAAAACACGCAGCATGCAAAATTCTCCCTCAAGATATCAATCAATTATTATTAGTCGATGAGTTTATTTTCATCATTCAAATATCTTGTTAAGCAAAGTTTATGGTCCTTGCATATTGATTTAACTCGCAATATGCAATACGATCGTTTTGCTTTTCGATTAATTAAATCGGTATTGAAAAACGAAAGTAACTGCATTGACATTGGCTGTCACAAAGGAGAAATTCTCGATTGGATGCTTCGTTTCGCACCAAATGGAACTCATCATGCTGTGGAACCTATCCCTTATTTATTCAATGCGTTAAAAGAAAAATATACGCAAACTAACATCCATTTACATGCACTTGCATTGAGCGATAATGCTGGGAAGTTAAATTTCAATGTGGTAAAAAATGCACCAGCATACAGTGGAATCCGTCAGCGGAAATATGCCATCCAAAATCCAGATGTTGAAATTATTGAAGTCGAGGTTCAACGTATGGACGATTTAATTCCTGTGAATCAAGCTGTTCGATTGATTAAAATTGATGTAGAAGGTGCAGAATTGGATGTTCTTAAAGGAGCAACACGCATTTTAAAAGAATGTCGCCCGTATGTTATGTTCGAATTTGGTTTGGGTTCTGCTGAATTTTACAATGCTTCACCCGAAGCGATGTTTGCATTGATGCTAGAAAATAACATGCATCTTTATTCCTTAAAAGATTGGTTTTCTAGTAGAAAAAATTTGTCGAAAGAGGAATTTGTAAATCACTTCAATCAGAATTCAGAATACTACTTTTTGGCAGTACCCTCGGAACTATAAACCAACGGAGCATCCATCATTTTAGATCACTCCGTTCGTTTAAATTTTATTCTCCGCTAGTGGCTTGAATATCGCCCGGTTGCAATTGAAAGCTGTCTTCATCTTCTTTGAATTTCATGACTTGCTCTAGTGCGTTCGGAACAACATCGCTGCAAATAACAATGAATGATCCCTTTTTAGCATTCTTTAAAGCATAGTCGATGGCCTCCTTTTCAGTTGGAATCACTTTCACTTGCTTGGTCGAATCGATTGTTTTAATTCCTTCCAACATCAAGTTAATGATTTCGTCCTCCGATCGTCCTCGTAAATTCTTGTCTTGACGGATAATAATCTGGTCGAACATCTGAGCGGCAACTTTTCCTAAGTCTACAATGTCCTCATCTCGACGATCACCAACTCCAGCAATAATTCCCACTTTAGGTTTGGCTTCTACCTTTTCCAAGAAACGCGAAATAGCAATAAATCCTGCCGTATTATGCGCATAATCGACCATTACTTGGTAGTGCTTGAACTGGAACATATTCATTCGCCCAGGAGTTTGTGTTGGCGATGGAATGAAAGTTTCCAATGCCAAACGCATATCCTCAATTTTGAATCCTTGAATAAATCCGGCAAGAACAGCAGGTAAAATGTTATAAATATTAAAAACGGCTTTCCCCGAAAACGTTAGAGGAATATTGATGACTTTATCGATACGAATTTTCCAATTTCCTTTACAGATCGTTACATAACCATCTTCCACAATAGCTGCAAAACCGCCCGAATTGCAATGTTTAATAATGCGAGGATTGTTCGGATCTAAACTAAACAAAGCCAGCTTGCATTGAATCTCACTTTTCATTCCAAATACGTGATCATCATCGGCATTCAAGATGGCATAACCACCTGGACGAACACTCGCCGGAACAACACCTTTTACACGTGCCATGTCTTCAAGTGTATTGATGTCTTTCAAACCCAAATGATCGGCGGCAAGATTGGTTACAATAGCCATATCACAGGTATGGAAACCTAAACCTGCACGTAAAATTCCACCGCGTGCAGTTTCCAAAACAGCAAAATCAACTGTTGGATCTTTCAACACAAATTCGGCACTCAAGGGTCCTGTGCAATCGCCACTTTGCAACATACGATTCCGAATGTAAATTCCATCAGTCGTAGTAAATCCAACTTTGTAGCCCATAGTTTTTACAATATGAGCAAGCAGACGTGTTGTAGTTGTTTTTCCGTTGGTTCCTGTAACAGCAATAATGGGAATTCGCGCTGTGGTTCCGGGAGGGAAAAGCATGTCAATAACGGGCTCAGCAACATTGCGTGGTAATCCTTCGGTTGGAGCAATGTGCATTCTAAAACCAGGTGCGGCATTTACTTCCAAAATTGCTCCGCCGTTTTCGTTAATCGGACTTGTTAGATCGGGTGCCATGATGTCTATTCCGCAAATATCCAATCCAACAATTTTAGCAATACGTTCGGCCATCGAAATATTATATGGATGGACCAAATCGGTAATATCGGTGGCCGTTCCGCCTGTGCTTAAGTTGGCAGTTGATTTCAAATAGACCGTTTCGCCCAATGGAATAACTGAGTCGAGGGTTAGATTTTTTTCTTCCAAAATACCCAACGTAGTTTCATCGACCTTAATCGAGGTCAATACTTTTTCGTGCCCATAACCGCGGCGAGGATCAATATTAACGATGTCGATGAGTTCTTGGATTGTACTTTTACCATCACCAATAACTGCGGCTGGAGTGCGTTTGGCCGCTGCAACCAACTTGTAATTGATCACCAACAAACGAAAATCGAAACCTGTAATAAATCGTTCACAGATAACTCCTCGCGAAACTTTTTTAGCTATTTCAAGGGCTTCTAATGCGTCATTCCAATTGGTAACATTGATTGAGGCGCCACGTCCATGATTACCATTCACTGGTTTTAATACGATTGGATATCCCACTTTCCGAATGGCATCTTCCAAATCTTCTTCATCGTATACTATAAAGCCTTTCGGAACGGGAACTCCAGCACCGTCGAGTAGGTTTTTGGTTTCTTCTTTATCGCAAGCAATGTCAACGGCAATGCTGCTTGTAAGCGAACTAATTGTTGCTTGAATACGTTTTTGATTTACTCCATATCCTAAGTTTACAAGCGAGCGTCGATTCATTCGAATCCATGGAATACCGCGAGCAGCGGCTTCTTCTACAATTGAACCTGTTGATGGACCAAGTCGATTTTCTTCTCGAATTTCGCGCATTGCTTGAATATCAGCTTGTAGATCGTATTCATCCGAATTAATTAAAGCGAATGCAATATTCACAGCCGATTTGGCAGCAAAAATCCCCACTTTCTCTTCCGTGTAAGCAAACACCACATTGTAAATTCCTTCTTCGGAGGTACTTCGCGTTCTACCAAAACCCACTTCCATTCCGGCTAAGGATTGAATTTCGAGGGCAATGTGCTCAATAACATGGCCCATCCAAGTACCGCGGCGCACTCGGTAAAAGAAACCTCCCGCTTCCAATTCAGAACAACGATGTGCAAACATTGATGGAAACATTGCTTCCAATCGATCAGCAAAACCCTCAATCTTATCGGTTGGTCTTTGTTCAAGCTCTTCTAAATCGAGCTTCATAACAATTAATTTATGGCGACGAATGGACCAATAGTTTGGACCACGCATGGCCCGAATTTCAATTATTTTCATAAAGCTCGTTGAATGTATGTGCAAAATAGGTTTTTAATTGATTTATGAGCAAGTGATTAAATTTTTTCTTCAGGGAGTTTTTCATCTTCCTAAACATGTGCAAAATGATGTTGATATCCCATAATTTGTTTTAGTTACAGAGCATATCGATTTCTTACTTTTGATTTTTATTAATCAATACGCTACACATGATAGCCCCTAAAGGCATTTTAATTTCAATCGGCGGTAATGTCGATAAAGGAACCGCCGACGAATCGGATTTCGAAAAAAGCAATAAATTCAGTTTTTTTGAAGACGGAATTTTATACCGCATTTTATCTGAAATGAAAGGCGTTAATTCCCATATAGAAGTCATTACTACTGCTTCTGAGATTCCTGAGGAAGTTGGGCAAAACTATGTGGATGCATTTAATCGTTTGGGCTGTTCTAATGTAGGTGTTATTCATGTTAAAAATCGCGAAGATGCTCAAAAATCGGAGTATCTCGAACGCATTCGCAAGGCAGATGGTGTGATGATGACAGGTGGAAATCAAATGCGTTTAACCATGATTTATGGAGGAACGGAATTTCTGGAAATTCTTCATGATCGCTACATGAACGAAGCCTTTGTGATTGCAGGAACAAGCGCTGGTGCAATGGCAATGTCGAACACCATGATTTATGAAGGAGCAAGCCATGAAGCATTGTTAAAAGGGAAAGTAAAAATCACCACTGGTTTAGCATTTATCAAAGATGTAATCATCGATTCCCATTTTGTTAAACGCGGTCGATTTGGAAGATTGGCACAAGTAGTTTGTAGCAATCCGGCATGTATTGGAATTGGTTTAGGAGAAGATACCGGAGTTTTGGTTCGCAACGGAAACGAGTTGGAAACAATCGGTTCGGGACTCGTCTTGATTTTCGACGGACATCAAATTAAGTATTCTAATATTGCCGATATCGAAGATGGGATGCCTGTTTCGATTGAACATCTGGTTGTGCATGTGCTTGCCAAAGGGAATCAGTATTTTCTCAAGGAGCGAAAATTCATGCACATACGGGAAGCAATATCATAAAATTTGAAAATGCCCTAATTAAACAAGAACATTTAACCTGATAAACTTAAATAAAGCGTAGAAACTTAAGATCGATGAATGTGATACTTCAATTTATCTTGACAAAGTAATACTGCCTTTAAATTGATACGCTTTTGTATCGCTACCAACTGCATCTAAAACATAAAAATAAGTTCCATCAGGAGCATTACTAGCATTGCTTTGTCCATTCCATCCTGCAAATGCATCCGTTGATTTATACATAAGACCACCCCAACGATTCCAAATCATTAAATCGAATGTGGATAGGTTTAGTGCTTCTACTTGAAACAAATCGTTAAAGCCATCCCCATTGGGACTAAAACAATTTGGAACAGTAATCTCTGATGGCAATTTAGGTAATACACGGATTTCTATCGTATCAATTCCTATACAGCCATTTTGATCGACTAACTCAACAATTACTGGATAAACCCCAGGTTCATTAAAAGTAAACAATGGAGCATTTGCCGAACTTGATCCAAATCCGTTAAAATCCCAGCTGTATGAAGATATTGGATTGCTTGAGTTCACTGAAAAATCAACTTCCAATGGTGCATTACCCGAATCTGGACTTGCTTGAGAATTAAAAGTAAAAACAGAACTGCTTACTTCTAAAGAATCTGTTCCAATACCACAGCCATTATTAACCGATAAAATATACGTTCCGGGTGTGGTAACGTCAATGCTATCATTTACACTTCCGTTCGACCAAGAATTTCCGTTTGATTCACTCGATGTTAAAAGTAAACTTGCTCCAACACAAAGTACCGAACCTGAGGACAAAATTTGTGGTTGGACAATTCCTGGAATTGAAAAAACCTCTACTGAATCCGTTGCTAACCCACAAAAATTACTAACCGAAAGCACATAGGTTCCAGCATTGGAAGTGGTCAACGTATCATTCAATGATAAATCTGACCAAGAAAAATTCTGATCAGTAGAACTAATTAATTGCACTGATTGTCCGGGGCAAAGACTTAAATTTCCATTCACAGAAATACTTGCACTAGGCAAAGAAATTACCGAAACCGTAATGCTACTTTGAATGATTCCGCATGCTCCAGTAACACTCACAGTATAGGTTCCCGATTGAGAAACGGTAATACTTTGAGCTGTTTCGGTGGTTGACCAAACATTACCTATTACATAATTCGAAACTAAATTGGCACTAGCTCCCTGACAAATAGAATCTGGGCCTGTTATGATTAATGGCTGCGGATTATCGATAAGTTCTATGGTAAATGAAATCGATTCGCCACTGAGAAGTCCGCAAGCATCGGTTGGAGTTACCGAAAATGTATAAGTTCCGGGAAGAGTTGTTCCCCAATCAATTGTTATGGAATCAGAAATACTGCTGTCGTTTGGCGTGATAAAAGTTGCGGTTGAAGGAATATCGAACCAATTGTAATTTATACCTGCAAACTCATCCGTACTAAAAGTAGATGTTGTACTTGTACATGCTTGTAAAGGGCCGTTTATAGCAGTAAAAGAAGGAATTGGCCCATTTACCTGAGGAGCTGTTAATACCACATTATCTACAAATAAGAACTCATCATTTCGGTTGGTAGAAATCTCTAGTGTAAATCCAAATATCCCAACACAACTAGGTACTTGAAAGGTAAATTGGTTTTGATTGATATCCACAGAAATATTTCCCACTCCAGTAAAAACGGTAATTGGGCTACCTGCAACACCATCTAAAATGGGAATAAATACTAAATTTTCACCTGTATCCCAACCAGTCCCAGTGCAAGCTGGAAAACGATTTCCAAAGTTGAATTTTAACTCTCGTGTAAATTGACTTGATGAACTAATATCAATATCGGAAAACGTAAATTGATTCAATGTTACTGGTCCATTTCCAGCACCTCCTGAGATGCAACTACCTCCTCCAGCGACACCACCAACCACTAGGGATTGTGAGCCAGAAACAATATTAGGTAACTGTGTAGCTTCAAACGTTCCATCGGTAGAAACTGCGGTTGCCACATAAGTCCAAGTATCGCCTGGTTCAGCACCTTGAAAAGCTATTTGAATTTGAGCATGAAGGTCAGCAAATGTAAACAAGAGCATAACCAACAATATCGATTGAAAACGAGCAGTAGATTTCATACTGCGAAACTACTAAATGCGAACGAGATGTATGTTATGAAAATGTTACGTGGATTTC
>CAXNGM010000005.1:0-20237 GCA_964201695.1 Bacteroidia bacterium
ATGGGCCGGCAGGTTTCCAATTCAATCCTGGTAAGGTATCGTAATGAAAAGAGCATGCGTCGTCGCCACTTAAAGTTGATATTGTGTCAGTTGTATAGAACCAGCGGCAGTTAAAAAGATAATGAGGAATGGCTCCATAGAATGAATAGCTAATCATTGAAGGAGGAGTTATTGGAAATGAATGTGATAGCGCATCTCCATTGCATATTGATGGAGTCCAGAGGGGAACACTTCCAGGATTTAGTGGGTTTCGGGTTTTCACAGTTGTTGGACGCATCCAATACGAAACACTTCCGTTTGTTACCCTTGCTTGATACGTGCGCGGTTGAAACACCTGTGACGCCGTTAAACTGGGCTCGCCAATGAATAATCTGCCCAATTCTACATTGACTCCATTTGCAATGAAAATATCTGATCCAGGCTCAATCGGATCGGTGGATTTATTGGGCGACGAATAAACGCGATACCATGCCACCGAGGTTCCTGCAGCAGGTGGTGTTGAAAACGTTAATGAAGCCGCATCGCCATAGCAGATAGTATCAATTGATCCGCTTACGGAACCAATGTCAAAGCTGCTAATTACCACGCGTGCTGCACCACTAGCCCAGCGGCTGCATCCACCTGAATTAATAAGGCAGGCATACGTGCGCGATGTGTTAATTGACGGAGGGTCGTAACTCGAAGCTGTTGCTCCTGCAATTAGGGTCCAGCCTAAAGGAATAGCACTGCCTGTTGGTGCCGTATTGAGCCCTGTAAAAGAATACCATTGTAGTGTATATGTCGTTAATGAAGCATTTTGATGCTGAATCGGTGATGGATTGCCAGTAAATGCAAACAATTCTTCTGTTCCAACAACAGTTCCGGCATCAAAGGTTGTTACGGTGATTTGGCGAACACCGTTGGCCCATAAACTTACCGGACCATTGATAACTCTGCAAGCATAGGTTCGGCTAACTTCTAAGCCTATTGGTGGATTACAAGAACTGGCAGTTGCTCCGCTAATTGCCGTCCAGCCCGATGTTGAAGCCGTAGTTGTTGGTGCTGCAATGATGCCATCGCGACTATACCACTGGTAAGTAACACCAGCTGTTGCTGCCGTCGAAAATGCAATATTGTTTGGATCGCCTCCAAAACAAATGGTTTGATTTCCTGCAGCTAGTGTACCGGATGAAATATTTACGGTAATTTTTCGCTCAGATGCTGCCCAGCGAGCAGTTGAACAATCGGGGCTTCCAATTGGATCCACGCGCAAGGCATACGTTATACTTTGGTATTGCACCGGAGGGTCGTATGTATTGGTTGTTGCGCCTGCAATGGCTGTCCAGCTCGTGGGAATGCTTGTTCCAGTGGGTGCCGATACAACTCCTGGCGATGAATACCATTGATAGGAAAAAATTCCCGAACCTCCCGATGCTGCCGTCGATAAGACGATGGGATTTGGATTGCCCGAAAGTGAAAACGTTTGATTTCCAGTTGCAATGATTCCATAGTTAATGAAAGGCAATACGGTAATACGTCTAAGAACTGAAGCCCATAAGCTAATTCCGGCTTTTGTAACTCTGCATGCAAAAGTTCGACTTGCGGTTAAACCAGCTGGAGGATCGTAGGTAGTGGAAGTGGCCCCAGAAATCAAGGTCCAACCTGTTGTTCCTGCCGTTGAAGAGACTGCCGTAATTAATCCATTTTGAAAATACCATTGGTAATTAGAGCCCGAAGCGGCAGGTGTTGAAAATGCAATTAATGAAGGATTGCCCCCATTGCAAATTACTTCATTGCCGCTTGATAATGTTCCCGGATTAAAGGGTAGCGTCTGAGCGCTTGATTCTGGTTGGAGGATGATGGATAATACTGTTATTAAAAGGCATTTAAACAAATAAATGGGATTGCGGTTTGAAGTAGATAAATGCATGACGTTGAGACGATTTAAAATTTATTGAATCAAAGAACATAATTCGCGAAATCATTAAAACGTGTCTCTTAATATGTGGCGAATTTTATTTTATAAATGGCGGAAATTTTCATAAAACTGGAAAATCGCAATTCGACAATGGTTCATTTCAAACGAATCAATACAGTCAGCGTTCCTTGGTTTATGTATTCTAAATATGATTTTAGTAGGCGTCCAGTCTATAATCCCCAATATACCAAAACTCAAAATGCTAGGTTTAGGAGGTCTAAGCGCATTTTATGTCTCTAATGATAATGGATATTCTGTTTTACTGCTTAGAATTATCATTAATAAATTCCTATTTTTAATGAAATCGGAACCTATTTAGTTAGGCAAAATTTGCAGAATTAAAGAAGATAAGAATCACTAGTATTAGGGATAGCGTTTTCGATTTTAAAAATCCAATTTTGTTTTAAATCCACAAACGAACTCGTGGCGAATGTGATTATTTATTTAAACTGAATTTACATACATTTTCAATGAAAAAATATAACATTAAAACACACTTACTAGCATTTTTAATATGCTCGATTTCCGCATTTGGTCAGAATGGAACGCTTGACAATTCTTTCTTTGCAGGAGGAAGTTATATCATGTTTGGCGATGCTCAATCCTCTGCACAAGACTTGATAACTCTAGCTGACGGCAATATTTTAGTGTGTGGCCAACGAAATGAAATTGCAGGTACTAGCTTGCCTTTTCTAAGTAAATTCTCCGCACAGGGCACACCCGTTGCAAACTTTGGAACAAATGGAGTAGTCACTTTTCCTGCCTCGACTTCACTGTTTGGTATCGATGGCATTCGCGAACGTTCTGACGGGAGTTTGGTCGTTCTAACCGGAGAAATTAGTAGCAGCCCCGATGTTACAACATTAATAATAAAAGGACTAAACCCAGATGGATCATTGATTGATAATTTCGGAAACGGAAATAACACATTCTCAATACCGGGGAATATTTTTTCTTCCAAATTGGAAATTGCTCCAAGTGGTAAAATTTGGGTTCATTTTAATAAAGTTAATCTCCCCAATATGTTTACCACGAGTTCAAATTGCTATGCGGTTCAGTTTGATAATTCGGGGGCGCTTAATACAAATTTTGGATCTGGGGGCTTGTTTGTTTATGGCGAAAATCAACCAGACGACCGATTATATAATTTGGCTTTTGATGAGAATGACAATGCATATTTTGCAGGGTATTACAAGCCAAGTTCTAGTTTTGGGGTAGTTTCTGAAGTGCAGGTTTTAAAGGTTACTTCTAATGGAGTATTGGAAAATTCTTTTGGAATCGGCGGAGTATTTCGCTATTCAGATCCAACAGCTTTTTTAAGTTTTACGGACATTGTTTATCGCGATGGTTTCTTGATTGGATGTGGAAGAAAGTATTCCCCATCCACAAATATTCAGGAAGCAATGTTGTTAAAAATAAATAGTCAGGGAACGATAGAAAGCAGCTTTGGAAATTCTGGTTTAGTTTTATGGGACCAGGACAATACAGAGTTCCTGTCAATGGCTATAGATCCAAGTGGAAGAATTGTTTGCCTAGGAGGCATAACTTCCTCTGGCGATGAGGATTTGATTGTTGCCCTATTTGATGAAAACGGCGACATACAAACCGATTTTGGAACCGCAGGGGCAACACTTCCATGGGACCTTAATGGCGGAGAGGACAATCCGATTTCGTTACAATTAAGTAATGATGGATCAGGCATTTTTGCATTGGGTTACGGTTTTTCCTCGAGTTCAGGATCTGTTAATGGCGTTCCGCTTAGTTCTGGAGATTATGGATTTGTACTCAAATATACATTGGATCAATCAGCAGCACAAGTTGATTCAAAACTTAGTTCAAAAACATTTAGCATTTCTCCAAATCCGGTGGAAGATATCATAAGAGTGCAATCTGAAAACAGCGTTAATTCATATAGTATTTCAGATATTTCAGGTAAAATAATCGAAAAGAATAGTCTGAATCTAAAACAAGACTCACTAATTGAAGTATCACACCTTAAAGCTGGTTTATATTTTATTACAATTGAATTTTCAGATAAAACATTGCACGTACAAAAAATTGTAGTGATCTAATTATATTGGTTTTACAGATTCTTTATCGATTACGCATTTCAAATGCGTAATTTGGGTTAAATGAAAATAAGAATTTACTCTAATTAATTATTGCCAAACGGTTATTCGTAATGGTAATGATTAATTAGAGCTGATATAAAGTTGATGACAACGGAATGTTGCTTTTTTCTCTCTATCAAACATTCTTGGATATACCCTTTTACAATATCTCGCTTTACCCTAAGTATTCATTCTCAAGATTATTTCACCTCAACTTCTTGAAAATTTAAAAACGGTGATTCTCCTCCATCTGCATAAATTGCCCGTATCATATACCGATATGTTCCTTTACCCGTCATGCTGGTATCAGAAAAATTAGTCAAATTTCCTTCAACAGAAGTTAAAGAAGATGGGCGTTTCCCCGACTTTCCTCTGTAAATTACATAGTGCTTTACCGGAGCTACTGGTTTTTTCCAACTGAGGTCTATACTTTTCTTTTCCGCATTGAATGTTGCTTGTGGAGAGCTTAATGCCTCTCTAGAAACTTTGGGGATTACTCGCACATCAACCGTTGGTGAGCGTTTCGACTTATTGCCAGAGCTGTCAATTGCCAAAATGGTATACTGGTAATACGTTCCGCCTTTAACGCTTTTATCACTGTAAGTAGAAATGATTTCGGGTTTCTTCCAACTGTAAATCTTCACCCAGTTGGAAGTTCCTGCTTCCGCCCTAAAAATTTCATGCGTTTGAACATCTTTCGATGAACTTGGAATGAAACTCAAGTCGACTGAATTGTCGCTCACTTTAAAATTCGAAAACAACGGCTCAACGGGTGGTAAAATATCGGGTTTTAGCAAGGTGAGAATTTCCGAAACCGGACTATGATTGTAGTTTCTGTCGACCGCTACGATTTTGTAGTAGATTTTTTTCGATAAGGTGTTGAGTGTTATCGTGTCTGTAAACGTAGTATCCTGATTGGGTTTTGGTGTAAGAATGGAGAACTCATGGTCGATGGCGTTGGCGAAGTAAACCCGGTATCCCAGAATGTCTTTCTCTGGTCCAAGTTTCCAATGAAGTCGAACAACACCATTGGTATCAATTGACCCACTTGGCCTTACAGGCTTTGAAGGGGGAATAGAGTCTTTTAAAAAACCATAAGCAGGAAGCGATACGGATGTGTTTCCAGAAGTATCTATTGCATAAACCACATAATAATTTTCGCCCAAAGCATCGAAATTGTTGTCTGTCCAAGTGTGAGCCGACATCGGCAATGTTATGTTCTCGATTGGAACAAATGGCCCATTAATTACGCTCGATTTTCCAATACGAAATTCTTTGAAATCTTTCGGGATATCAGGATATTCCCAAATAACCTGCATTTTTCCGCCAATGTCTTTGGGCTCCTTCATAATTGGAGGAGGCGGTGCATTTTTGTCTGTTCCAATTGCTATAACAATTGGTGAATATTGACTTAATTCTGCAAAAGAAGTAATGCCTTGAAGACGATACCAAATGGGTTTGTAGTTCTCGGAAATCAGTGTGTCGTCGATATAAATATAACGTTCTTTTTCTACAGCACTTTGATGGTCTGCTTTAAGAATAGGCTGTTTCGAAGTTCGTCGCCAGGAAGTACCTTTGTCTAAACTTCGTTCTAACCAATATGCGGTAAACTTAGGATTCTGAAGTTCAATTTCCCAGCGCATTTTCACTGATTTATCTCCACTTTCCGCTTCAATCATTGGAGGTAAAGGGACTTCGTCTAAAGGGTCCTCAATACGAATGCCGTATTCTATTGTATCCTTCATGGTTGGATGCAAAGAGATAAGTCGATATTGAACCGCTCCAGTTGTTGGGAGACTTTTGTCGCAATAACGTAAAGCAAGCCCCATTGCAGTAGCAGCATCAATATCGGCCATGAGCAAAGCAAATGAATGTCGCAACAAGGCTTCCTGAGACTTCGCCTTTAATTGATCAACTTCTGAAGAAGAAGAGACTTCGAAGTTTTTTCCATATAATGCCTGAACGGCAATTGGAGCATAGGGATGGTCTTTAGGAAAAGTTGACTTCCATGTTTCGAGCGACAATGGCTTCAAGGTGTCGGGCCCCAACTTTTTAGGATTTATTTTTCCTTTCGTCGTTTCATTAATTTCATAGCGTTCTATTCTATATCCATAGCGATTCATCTGAGCCCATTCTAATGGATTGATAGGCGCCCAGCGCAATACTACCGAATCTTTATAATGTCGAGCTTTCATCTTAATTTTTTCATCTTGTGAAAAAGCAGAATGCACCAAAAATAATCCGAAGAAAATAACGAAAAGGATTTTCATAATTTAATAAGTATATGATTTGCGATTAGTTGTAGGTATAATAAAATCATCCAGAGTATCGCAGAGGTTAAATGGAGGTTCGTAAAAATAACTCACCTGATATTGCCCTCTAAACATGGGCCTCCATCCAAATCCTAAAAATTGACGTAAGCGCGTTCGAATTGGAGTTGGATAAAACTCACTTGTATAAGGATTGCCATAATTTAGCATTACCCTGTTTGTAATAGTAACCATGCGCGTATAATCAGCTAAGGTTTGAGCTCCCGTATTTACTTTTAAAAACAATGTATTTGGAGAGTTCGTTAATGCTGAAGAATAGCCAAAAGATCCTCCAAAACCTATTGCTGAGGGTTGCTGAACGCTCGTTATGTTTCCAAAAACAGAATTGGGTGCTGTACTTTGCGGCAAAAACTCAGAGCTAGAGAGTTTTGTGGCGAAAACAAAATTTTGGTGAAATTTAACTGTTCTATAAGGCGGAATTCCAATGGTATCTGGGTTAGCCCTGAATAATCTCCAATTTGTAAATGATTCAGTAGTTAACATCTGATGCAAATCGTAAATAATTGGTTTTGTGTATTCTGTATTCCATCTGTCGCTGCGCGAATCTGTAAATGACACCAAAGGTTTAATTTTTCGCACATCGCCTGTTGCGTATTCATAAGAAAAACCATTAACATCAAATACATCAAATGATTCTCCTCCCGTATATTTTGGTTCAAGCGTTTCGAACATTAAAAATTCATGACGTCCGGTTGATGATGCGCTTTTTGCTTGCATTTTTTCTGCCAAGGTATTGTGTTGAGATGTTTTAAAGAAAAATACATAAATCAGCTTTTCATTTTTCCTCACCGATCGGCCATTGATACGGTTGCTCCTGGATGATGCCCCTGCGCCAATTGCAGAGAATGTTTGTTGAATTGTTGATAATTGAGCGGCATTAACAGAAGCCATCTGGCTTGCAGATATTGTAGCTGCAGCCGAACTCCCAGCGGCACCTGAACCTAAACCAATTGTTCCAAGAATGCTTTGCGACAATGTTGTTAATGTGCTGTCTTTGGCTAGCAACTGGCAAGCATAGACCTTGTTGTTTAATAAGTCAGGAATTTCAAATTCGATACTCTGCCCATTAATAGTTAGAGAAGTGGTTTTTTCTGCACCGCCATCAATTGGTATAAATCGTACTGAGAATTTACGAATTGTTGATGGTGTTGGTGAGGTATTCCATAAAAATGGCATCTCTTTTTTAAGCCGAACAAGTCCTGATTTACATTCTCCTTGAAGAAAAAACCGCTGCGTATTAAATGGAAAGCTAAATGCAACATCCTCGTCTCTGATTCTATCAGGATAAGGACCTGTTTTGAACGTATTGGTTTGTTCTGCTTCAATTCGTGAGCCGTCACGCTTAAGTGCCGGAACCCAAGAAGATGCGGTAAAATTATACTCTTCTCCTCGAAGCTTAATAGAAGCAGTATAATTTGTAAAAGGGTCGAGAAATGCACTTGGAACAATGCTGGCTTTAAACTTGTCGGTTGAAACAGAGCGAGTAGTCTGAACCAATACACCACCCTTTTTTAGTTCAAAACGATCAATAACAAAGCGAAATCTACGGGTACGCTGCGAGCCGTCGGTCAAGTCTTCTATTATATCAAAAGGCTTTTCAACAGAAGCGTTAAAGGACGCTTCAGGATTCGTTCCACAATCAACATTTTGCTCTCCATTTATTGGAACCAAATCCTCAAGTATTTCAATACCTGTCAACGGGTTTTGTAGAACAGGTCTACATTCTTCTCCTATTTTAAAGTCAAACTGGCAATGACCAGTAACTAGTCCGTCAAGAATATTATAGTAACCACCAATTGTACCTTGCGCCCAGCTTGGATTCGGGAATCCTCCTTGCAAAAGTGCTGCAGCTCCCACTTTGCATGCACTAAATTCTCCTTGTGCAACCCATAAATCAACATATATTCCGATATCAGCATTTATATATGCCCAAATTTGCCCTTGTGCATACCAGCCATTTGCTCCAATTGAAGTTCCTGGCTCCGATCCTTCGCAGAAAACACCGCCCCCATAATTCTTCAAGGAAATATCGAATCCCATTCCCATTCCCATTCGAGCATAAAATGGCATCATTCTGAAATTAAAATTTTGCCGCATCCTAGAACCAAAAGCAAAGCCATCTCCACTATCGGTGATTGCTGCGTTACGAACAATCACTCCGGGTGTAATTATACTTGTAACTCTTGGGTCAACACCGATAGGTTCAGGTAAATTCATTCCAACCATAAGGTACGATTCGGTTGTAAGGAGCCCATTAGCAATGTTCAAACCGATGGGAGTTGTTGGTGTTCCTGCATGAACAAACCAAGTTTCTGGCGATGCATAAATATGAGCCTGTCCTGCTAAGCCCCCCGGATTTACACCTTTTAGAACTCCTCCAGCAACATTAATGGTAACACCAAAACGCGCATCGAAAATTTGATGAACGAAATCGTACGATATATCTGCCAAGGCGTGAATTTGAGGGTCTGTTCTTTCGGTTATGTCACACATGAAATAGGCGTTGCCGCGCAAATACATCAGACTAATTCCGCCCGAATTTGAAAACTCTGCACCAAACGTTACATCGGCATTGTATGCTTGTCCGCCTCCTGTATTTCCAAAAATTACAGTGGCGCTAAAGCCAAAGGCATTGGAAAAATTCGGTACATAATTGACGCCACTTAAAGTTAAACCCGGAGCTTGTTTTCCCGATGTATCTGCCGTGGCCATTCCGGCAGCGGATGGAAGCGGAGTAGTTCTTTGCATATGATAATAGGCGCCTCCACCAAAACCATACACATCCAATCCTGCCATGAGAGTAATGCCGGGATTGAAGACTACTTGAGCATCCACAAACCAATAACGATTGCCTTGTTTTTCTCCAAACTGCGCCGCCACTTTTGCGCTAATCGTTGGCTTGAAACTGGCCTGAATGATTCCTTTAAAACCATTTCCGTAAGTAGCGTCATTGTTGTAAAAACGCAATCCACCCGAAATAGAAACGACGCCCACCGATCCCGAAACACCAATACTATCGAGCTCTACTCCATCAAATTCCCAAACTTGTCCTTGGCCCCCATCCAAATTCAATTTACCCAAAATGGCCAAAGATGTTGCTGCGGAAAATGTATTGGTTTCGCCTGTTAAGTTAAGACTGAGCGTAAATTCGAGTCCCGCTTTAGGCCCCGACGGTCCGTTTTCCATGGTTAAACCAATATCATTGATACTTACCGGAAATCCACTTAATCCGCCGCTACTTCCGCCTCCATCATCAGTCGCATCACCTCCTAAGAATTTTTGAGGACTAGCAAATGCGAAACGCGCACAATTTGAATCGCAATCGATGTATGGAAACTTCGTTTGAAATGCCAACTCTTCAAAGTCCATGAATCTGAAATTCACTCTACCCACAGCAGGCAGTTCGGTATTGATGGTAATATTTCCACTCAATTCTGCCCGTGCGAATATGCCAGAGGAATCAATTACTGCGCTAATGAAGGATGTTGGAAGCAAGGAGAGTTTGGCGGCCCACAATGCAGCATTGATAGTGTCTTTGGGTGTAATTCTGAATTCATAGCTAAAATTTCGGGTATGCAGGTTCTGTTTAAGCATCGACGAATAATGTAATGCCGAATCGCTGGCTGGAATTCGAATATCTCCCACGAAACCTCCTCGTGAAAATGAATTTTTTACGATATCGATGTTGAGTGTATCGATTGAAAAGCCCCAACCTGCTAAATTTCCATCTCCCACATTAATGATATTCTCAACTCGAAAACTAGCAGATAATCCGCGACGATCAATGAGCATATTGTTGACAGAGGCTGTAAGTCGAGCTCCTGGACTTGTATATGTTTCGAATTGTGGAGGCATTCGAACCGCCAAACGTTTTAAATAAAATCCTCTCCAATATGTTCCTGGATTTGGAATAGATTCTAGGTTCAAATCGCCAGTAAATGCCGTGGTGTCGAATTCGTAACCTGTTGGGAAATGGAAACCGTCGGGGTTTTGCCCATCTGAGAAATCCAACCAAGCTTCCTCCACATCGAATCCCCAACCAGCAGCTCCAGCCATTTGAAAAGGGTGATTGAAATTGAGACGCGCCAACCATTGTCCTTGTCGACGAATGCGGCACGAAAACTCCCCTTTTATTTGAGCCGGACCGGTTGTTCCGTCCGTTTTGTCTTCCACCAAAATATTTCTCCCGAAAATGACAGAACCGTCCACATTCAAGGCTTTAAAACCTCGGCAATCCCATGAAACATAAGTGCCCGAATCGGATACCGCTGTGAAATCTGCATTGAATTCTGTTTTATCGAAACGCAAGGTGATGCTATCTCCAAAAGGAATATCATGATCGGCAGGCAAATAAAGTAAGCCTTTACCATCTCCGCCAATACCATCAGGGTGGAAACAAACATTGGTTGCGCCCAAGCTTAGCCAGCCGTTTAACTCAGCAAAACCCATTGAAACCATTGCATTCAGCGTTGCCGTTTCAGGAGTGAAAAGCAATCCAACAATTCCAATTGTAACGCGCTGGTCATCAACTTCCTGGTCTAGTCCGATGGGCAAACCTATTGGATTGTCGGTGGCAAACTGCGAAACCAATCTACCCGTGGAATTAACAAACGTGTTTAAAGCAACCGACTGCTCCTGATTAAGTGATGTAATTTGTGAAACGCCTTGTGTAATTCCTCCTGGAATGATGGACACATTATCATATTCGCCTCGAACATCTCCCTGATACACACGATTGTTGGCGTTTATTTTAATTCCCGAAAACTGAACTTTCATGGGAGCGCGCATAAAGGGAACCCGAATTGTTCCTTTTCCGGTGGCACTTGAACCACTCCAGGTTATTTCGGTTAAAGTCATACTAAACATCCCAATACTAACTACATTTCCAATTACAGCAGTCGAAACAGGAACTTTTTCGGAAGCCGGAATATCAGGGGCCAAACAGGTGTTCACACATTCGGCGGGCGTTGCAGGTATTGTGTCTTCGGGTATGCGAATACTGTCTTTTACTAGGAATTTCCAAGTTGGACCATCTAAATAAGATGCTCCCGTTAACTCATTGGGATTGCTTAACCAGCGAACGCGCCAAAAATACCAACCTGTATCGGTTGGGGTGTAGTTGAATGTTACATCTTTATAAAGAGAGTCGAGCAAGCATTGTTCTTGACAAGTACCATTCTGGTAATTTAAACCCGCTCCCAATTTTTGGGTGGTTGATGTTACCAAGGTGCTGAATGATTGGTTTCGGCTGACTTCTAAAATCCATCGTTCGCTTAAGCCACCATTAAAAAAATGTGGGCCCGGAGTCGATGAAGTTTGCATAATCGCTAGCGGAGGCACAAGCCTTTGAGGTGGTGCAGAGGTGGTAAATTTCAACTCAAGAACTTCCTCTTTTACAACCGAATCGAGGTTAGCAGGATAGATAGGCCGAGGTCTTCCCATTCCGCTTGTAAACGAACCGTTTAAACTACCTATTACTTCTGGCCCGGCGCTATTTTCTATTTCAATATCTGCATCCCATGTGTATGAATTCCCATTCATAAATGCAATTGCAGCTGGGCTTACCCCTGCCATTGGTTTATATAAGTTAATATGTTGCGCCTGTTCTTGGGTAATATTTATTCCACCAAGCGCATTTTCTTGGGATAATTCAGGTCCACTGCCCCAGCTATTATTAGGATTATACACATCCGACAGAGTCCCATTTTTAAATATTTTAAATTTATGAGAATATGCTGTGTAGTTTACCGAATAGGGGTCGAAGCGATGATATATTGGCATATAATCCCATGGAAGCGTATCGCCATCAATCGGATAAACAAGTGTGAATGGATTTCCCGAACTCCCCGGTTCGAGGTAATTAAATGTACAGGGTTCGGAGTAACCATTGTTTTGAAACGAGGCGGAGGGGTCTTGCGGAGGGAAGACATTTGCGTCTAAAATTTGAACCCTCCATGCATACATTCTCGGAGATTGCAGAATTGGTTGAATAGACCCATAGCTCAATGTTGTTGTATTAACTTCGGTTTCATAAACGGGATCAACGGGATTATCTAATGCAGAAATAGGGTCAATCCCGTCCGTAAGTTGCACAAGGGTAAATTTATAACGAGGGCTAACAGATGGGGGAATTCCTGTTGGAGTTTGCCAACTAAATATGATGTTTTGCGGCGCCGACCTAATTAGGGTGTTTCCGCATAAGGGGGCAATAATTTGAGGAGGTGGTGGATAGGAGATGGTAAAAACATTAGAACAACCCATTGGTTCGCCTGGCGATAGCGGTTGAAGAGAATTATAGCCATAAGCCCGCAAACAAATTTGATAATCGCCTTCGGGAAGCAGCCCCGATGCAATGTCTTGCAAAGTAATACCCGTATAATCGGCATTCGGATTTTGAGCAAAGGGCTGCAAACTTGAGCCATTGTAACTATGAGAGCCCGGAGGAACTACCAAAGCCGGAGCTGACCACGCGCTTTCGCCTGAGGTTGAAACTCTTATAGCTCCATTATTCGCCGAAATTTCACCTGCCAAATAAATGTCATAGGTATTCGTAGAATTGTTTACGATCGTTAATACCACTTGACTTGTTCCACTATAATAGTCAGTGTAATTTGCCGTATATGGACCCGAAACTTGAATGTTTAAAGATAACGGATAAGGTTGCGCAATTAAATTAAACGAACATTGAAAAGTAACAATGCAAATGAGGAAGGCTAATTTAATTCGTTTCATAGCTTTTTATTTGTGTTGAAAGACAAGTATATAGCCTGCCAAAATTCGGATTTCGGTAAACGTTCCCGTATTAATAAACGGAGTGCTATTATGCAGGATGTTGAATGTTAAGTTAAATTGATGGGTCTTTGAAACTTGATAATTGAAGGAAGAATAAAAGTTCAAAGTAGATCCAGAAGAAATCCCCGCCTGAAATCCTTTGTTGTATGAAAGCGTTCCGGCTGCTTGCAATTTATCTTTGATGAGGGGTTTTGATATGCCTACGGTTGGACCCAACAGTAAATAAGAGCCTGTTAAAAATTGATTTTGGCTGATATTCATTCCTCCTTGAATACTCAGATTGTCTTTAATGCGAATGTTGTTTCCATTCAAATTTAAAAACCACACTTTGTTCTCGCCCGATGCATAGGTTCCATAAGGATTTAAGTCTTGTAGTTGCTGGAATGTTGCATTCATCGAAAAGGTGAAAGTTCTTCTTTTATTGGTTCTAGAAATCTGTTGACCAAAACCAATACTTTGGTTGTTTTGAGCCACCCTGAACGTGTCGTTTAAAGCCAATAGACCCGCTTGTTGAGCAACTCCATAATTGGAATAGCTTATAGTTAAGTTATAGTCTTTACTGGGACTCCAAGAGAAATTTCCGGATCCAATTGTGCGAACGGATGTGTAGGATTTTCTCTTGTATAAATTGTCTTGTTGACGACCAATACTTCCACTCAGGCGTATTTTATTTTTCATCAAGCGAAGCGTTGGTTCAAACGTTAATGATTGCATATCGGTTTGCTGGTAGTAAGCAGCTAAAGAGCGATAATCAGGGTCGATTCTGCGCACTTGCACTTTCATTCCGATTCGTTTGTGGGAATATTGAATGGAGGCTTGTCCTGCGGTTAACAATTGAAATCCCCAGTGGGGAACAAACAGTTTTTCGATGGGTTTAATTGCCGAAATGGTATCTATAGCAGGCAAGCGAAGGTCTCGGTTAAGCAAACTCCCTGCGACATCGAATTGGAGATTCACTCTTCTTCCAAAAGCAATTCTGCCACCTAGCCCCAAAGCAAGATTGTCTTGAGGTTTTACATCGGAAGAATTGCTAATAGACGGGATGGACGTTGTATCGTCGGCAACTTTTACGAGGGTTAAATCCACATAGCTTCTTCGGTTTCCGACTCCTATTTTAGCGCCATATCCCATGCGTTTGAAAGCAGGAGTTGGCGTAATGGATGATAGGGTATCTTGAGCAACTGGCTTTGCAAAACGTCCATAAAATGCAGCAAATCGAAATCCTCTAGGATTCATTTCAATACCTGTTCCCAGAAACTGCAATCCCGACATCACGAAAGGATTCATCCGAATGCTTCGATAGCCAAAATGAAGGGTGAGCCATTTGTAATAGGGACTTACCCCAAAGCGATTGAATGGCTGATTAAAGGAACGATTGCGAGATCCGTAGCTAAAACTAAAGGGCAATTGCCATCCATAAATACTTACAATAGGAGTTCCACTAGCCTGCCACCAAAATGGTTCGTTTCGCGGTTCGCCATCACCTAAATATACATAGGGCCCTCCTTGAATATTCATCGAACCGCTAATTCGAAGAGGTTTTTCTTTTCCAATTTGCGCCAAATCCTGCGCCTGCAATCCGGAAAAACCGGAAAGCAGACAAAGATGGATTAGGAGAAAAAGAAGGATGATGAGATTTTTCAAACCAAACAACCATTAAGGTTCTTGAAAATAATCGCCGATTATGTTTCCTGAGTAAGTCACCGAGGTGGGTTCGCTCATACCTGTTGACCAAGATGTAACATACATGCCGTATGCAGCACTTGAGCTTAGTGAACTGTTTGCAATGGATACATAACCTGGAGAAGATCCAAGACCTACTAAAATATTTCCCTTTTGTGCAGTGTTGCCCGAAAGCGAACTTGCTCCTCCAAAACGGATGTCGGTGTATTTTAT
Source organism: Bacteroidia bacterium (assembly GCA_964201695.1). Classification (GTDB taxonomy): domain Bacteria; phylum Bacteroidota; class Bacteroidia; order M30B66; family M30B66; genus CALQRR01. The sequence continues at coordinate 15,087 of CAXNGM010000005.1, forward strand.
AGAATTTATTGGGTTGTTGGAGAAAAACGCGATTCCTTTCCATGAACCGGCAGTTTCAACTTTTCCAGTAAGTTCGATGCGTTCACTTGGAGTGCCTTCAATGACTAGTCCCGACTGCGCTCCAAAATCACCGCACACCAAACCTGTACCAGAAACAAATGCGAGTTTACAACCAGGCAAAATGTTAAGTGTTGCTGCATTTCCTGAATAGCCGACAAAAACAGTGTTTTCTATTTGAAATGAAATTCCTGGATTCTCCCATATTGGGTCACCATACAAACGCCCACCTCGAACATTGATATAAGGATTTGTATTTCCGGAATAGCTGCTCAGTGTTCCATCTAAGGCATCAATACTTGCTGCTATGCAAGAAATCGGATAGCGTCCATTGTCGATAATTTGATTTGCAGAATAAAGAGAAAGCGGATTTTGAGAGGCCGTGTTTAAGCCTTCTATGTATATTCCATCTTGCCCACTTCGACTAATGATGCTGTTTCGAATGATTAACTGAGCGGTTTCTTTCAATCGAATATTGGCTTTATAATCGGCATTCCCATCAAAAGAAGCCGAACCACCATGCGAAATGGTGCAATAATTCAATTCGTTTTCTGGACTGTTCGATTTAATGTAAATCCCTTTCCAATAACCAGCTAAAGGAGAATCGCCTTCCAACACAATTGGACTGCTCGCTGTTCCCACAGCAACCAAAGCTCCTGCGCTTTCAATAGTGATGGATGCGTTGTTTTTAAAATGAATTACAACCCCAGGTTCGATGGTCAATTTTGCCGATACGCTGATGTTGCAGTCAACATAATAGTCAACACCATCGCCCACATTTGTCCATACGGTTGGACTCGTTATAGCTGAACATGAAATGTTCTGATTAATTGGTGATGGTTCTGGAATTTCTTCTTCATCTTTTCTACACGATGTGAAGAAAACTGCGCCCATAAAAAATAGGATTTTACAAAATGATGTTGCATTCATACGAGTTCATTTAAAATAACACGACGAATATCATTAATGAATAATGATTGAATTGAGGCACTTTAACGAATGGCTATAACAGATTAATAACTGGTATATATATCCGATAAATGGCAAGGCCATATTTAGTGTCCCAAATAATCTAAAAACTCTTCCCGCTTTCTGCGCGAAACCGTCAAGTGTTCTCCGTTGCTCATTTCCACATAACCTCCATCTTGCCGAATAAATTTCTTTAGATGTTGCACGTTAATGAGGGAAGAATTATGGATCCGATAAAACCCTTTATCACTGAGTTGTTGCTCATATTCTCCAAGCGATTTTGATGATATTATGGATGCTCCTCCATCTAGTTGAAATGTTGTATACGGGCCATCAGATGTGCAATAAAGCACCTGACTAATCTCAATAAATACAATTCCTTTGTCGGTTGGGATGCTTATTTTCTTAACCTGCTGCTGAGTTTTCATATACTCGAGAAGAGCATCCATAGCCGGATTCTCTTCTCGTTTCAGTGATTTCAGTTTGTTTACAGCACTTTTCAATTCATCTGCATCAATGGGTTTAAGCAAATAATCGAGTGCCGAAACTCGAAAGGCCTTCAATGCGAATTCATTGTAAGCTGTGGTGAAAATGATTTGTATTTTAAGTTTGCTTAGTTTTTCAACGAGTTCAAAACCATTCATTTGAGGCATTTCTACATCCACAAAAAGCACATCGGGCTGGAGGAGTGGGATTGCTTCTGCTGCTTCTAAAGAAGATGTAAAGCTTTTAATCACCTCAACGTCTTTACAATGACGCTGTAATGTGTATTCAAGCACCTCTATTCCACTGGTTTCATCGTCAACAATGACGGCTCGTATTGGGGACTGACTCATCGGATTTCTTGTTCGTTTTTAATTAATGCTATTTTTAAGAGCATGGTTGTACCAGCGGGTTTACCCTGTTCGTCTTTTTTATCAATAATTTCAACGGCCTTCCCAATCGAAAAACCTACGTTAAAGTTTTCAATGCGTTTAATGGTTACTTCCATTCCATGCGATTTGTCTTTAAGCAAAGACTTGCTCTTTAATAGCTGAGCAGCATCTCGACCAACACCATTGTCATCAATCGAAATTTCCAGATAACCACTTTTTTCTTGAAGTAAAATTGTAAGTAGTCCCGGTTTTTCTTGATGCAGAAGTCCATGCCAGATTGCATTCTCAACAAAAGGCTGAATAATCATGGGAGGAACCAAAGTCGAGTGAATATCGATACTCGGATGGATTTGAATATTCCAATTAAATTTATTGGCGAAGCGTTTATTCTCTATTTCGATGTAGAGATTCAAGGCCATCAATTCGCTCTCTAGTGCAATGTGTGTTTCGCGTGAATTGTCAAGAATTAATCGAATTAATCGAGCAAATTTCGAAACATAGGCAGATGCTTCGTCGGGTTTGTTTTTAATGATATAACTATTAATGGAGTTTAAACTATTGAAGATAAAATGGGGATTCATCTGACTTCTCAACGCTTTGTTTTCGAGTTCGTTGAGTTGCTTTTGCAATAGGTTTTTTTGAAACGCTTTTTTTCGAATCTGATTCACTCGATATCTATAAATAAGCACAATGAGAATTCCTGCTATAAGTATCAGACTTAGTAAAAACCAGGTAGATTTCCAAAAAGGAGGCTGAACAATAAGAGTTATAATTTTTTCTCCGGAACACCATTCTCCGGCTCCATTCTTAGCACGTAAACGAAAGGTATAAGTGCCGTTTTCTAAGTTGCTGAATACTACATTTCCTTCTTTACCAGTCAAAACCCAGTCTTTGTCGACCCCTTCCAACTTCGAATAATAATAGTAATCGATGGATGAACCGATATCGGGAATGGTAAATTGAAAACGTATATAATTTTGTGTGTGGTCTAACTTAATTGTATCAAGAGAATTATAGGGTTTACTTGATTTATACGGTTTTAAAAAAACATCTATATCGGTTATATAGATTGTTCCAACTTGGTTTTTAATTAAAATATCCTCGGGTTTAAAGCGGTAGGCAATGTCCATCCCTCCCATATAGATATAACCATCGTCATGGTATTGAATGACATTCGATTGAGCTATTTCGAAACCTTGCTTTTTTGTGAAATTTCGAATCAGACAAGTTTCTGCATTAACTACCGAAACTCCCTTTTCAGATAAAACCCAAATATTTCCTTGCTTGTCTTTTGTGAGAGAAAAAATTCGGGAACTTAGAAGTCCTTGGTTGGCAGTTAAATAAATTAGCTTTCCTGAAATTGGGCTGTAGCGAGCAAGTCCAATACTAATCATATTGATCCAAATATTGCCATTATGATCCTCCAAAACCTCTTCCACATTTCCTTGAAGAATGCTCTCTGAAGGATTGCCATCATTAAAAAAACGAACCGATTTACTAATCGGATTGTATTGAAACAGCCGTTTTTGCTCGTTAACTATCCAAATATTACCCTTGCTATCGCCAAATAATTGTTGAAGTTCGAGTGTTTCGAGTTTGCTCGATTTTTTAAATTCTTCCGATTTATTTATTAGTTGTCCAGAAGATTCATCCCAACAAAAAAGGACGTCTTTTAAAGAAAACCAAAGCCGATTATTGGAGTCGTATGTTATTGTCGAAACAGCAGATTCTCTGGGTAGTGCATTTGGCAATTGAACGCGTGTTAATTCATAAGATTTGGATGAGGAAAACTGAAGCAATCCTTTTGATGTTGCTAAATAGTAGGTTCCTTGTTTATAGCGCGATTTCAAAGAGGAAAATATCACAAGGTTTCCTCGTGCGCTGTTTAAAGGAATTTCATATTTAGCGAAACCCGTTTTTTTGGAAAAGGCATAAACGCCATTTCTATAATAGGTTCCTGCATAAAAGAGGCTATCGTTGTCAAATGGTAAAAAGGTGGAAATTACATTTATTCCATTCTCAAAATCAAATTTCAAATTGCTTCCATCAAACTCAAAAATGGATTTCGGTCGCTGCGACATGCGGGTAAAACCATCGTTGGTTCCTAAAAAAATATCTTCCCCTGTTGGATAAATGGAAATACCGTCTTCTAAATTGGGCGTTTTGCTTGATGTCTTATTTTCAATAGTTAAGTAAGAATAGTTCTTTGTTACAATATCCAAGATGCCAAATCCATGATAATACGATGTAAAAAGAATTTTTTGGTCGCCTATAAATGCAAAATCGTTGATTTTATTAGCGTAACCAGAGGAGAGTTTTTCGACTTCAAAATGCTTCCATTGTTTAGTTGTTGGAGTATATGCATAAATTCCATCCACCCAAGTTCCTAAATAAATATCTCCCAAATGACTTATTTGAATGCGTTGAAATAGATTTTTATCCGGGTTCTTTAATCCGTTTTTCTCTCGTTGTTCAATTTTTTCATGCTTCAAATTGTTGGGGTTGAATTTTACAAGGCCATCACGGGTAGAAATCCAAAACAATCCATCCTTTGCCATTTTAATGTCTTTTATCTCATTAAAATTGTAACCATCTTTTCGATTATCGAATGAAACTAAAGTAAACTGGTCTTTTTCTCTATCGAAACGTGCGATTCCTTTTCCAAAAAAACCAACCCAAAGCTCTCCGTTTTTATCTTCACAAACTGCCGTAGGATGATTATTCGGAATTCCATTATTGCGATGTGGTTCGAGGATATAACGTTTAAATTGATTGGTTTCTGGATTAAAACTATTCAACCCATTATCAAGCGTTGAAACCCAAATAATTCCTGTTTTATCTTGAAAAATATGAATAATGAGATTGCTACTTAAGCTATTTTGGTTGGTTGGGTCACAGATATAATTTTTAAAACGCACCCCATCAAATCGTGAAAGTCCTGAATGTGTTCCAATCCAAAGAAATCCATTTCGGTCTTTGGCAAAACAGCGAACGGTATTATCTGGAAGACCTTGTTCAACAGAAAAATTAAAATAACGATATGCGTTTTTTTGTGCACTCACCCTTAAACAATTTAAGAGGAGAAACACAACTAGAAAAACACAAAACGGATATCTGATTTGCACAAAGAGGTCAATTACTATGCATTAACAAAGCTATAATATTGCATGCTTAAATAAGCAAATCAATTAATAACTGGTTGAATTCTAGAATAACTGGTTGGTATTTGATACAAATAAAAAAAGCCGTC
>CAXNGM010000006.1:0-20210 GCA_964201695.1 Bacteroidia bacterium
CAAAACGGTTACGACATCAGTGCAGATGCATTCGGTTATCCCGAAGCATATTACAACCCACCAATGGAAGCCGTTAAACGAATAGAAATCATCAGAGGTGCGGCTTCATTACAATATGGACCACAATTTGGCGGATTGTTAAATTATGAACTGGATGAACCCGATGGCAATAGGAAATTTAGTTTTAAATCGTCTCAAACATTAGGGAGTTTTGGCTTATTTAGTTCGTACAATGCAGTAAAATTTCAAAGAAAAAAGTTAAAAATAAACGGATACTTTCATCATCGCTCCGCAGATGGCTGGAGGCAAAACAGTAAATACTCCATTCAGAATGCATTCCTTAAAGTTCATTATGCAATAAGTCGTCGGATTACATTAAGTGCCGAAATTACGCGAATGAACTATGTGAATCAACAGCCGGGAGGTCTAACCGATTCCACTTTTAATACTAATCCATCTTCAAGCACACGATCTAGAAATTGGTTTGGGGTTCCCTGGATTGTTCCCGCTTTTAAAATGAATTTTAAGATTGATTCGAGTTCAAGTGTGCAAATCAATGCTTTTGGTTTGTTGGCAGAACGTAACTCGATTGGTTATACTTCTACTATAAATAATCAAGACAATATAATTGCCGCGACTGGCTTGTTAAGTAACCGAAAAATTGACCGCGATTATTATACAAATCTTGGGGCGGAAATTCGGTATAGAAAAAACTGGAAGTGGTTTAATCGCACTCATTTTCTCGCTTCGGGATTAAGGTATTACAGAAATAATACGCATCGTCTTAAAGATGGAATTGGGAGTAACGGTTCCGATTATAACTTGAATTTGGAGGAAAATGGGGATTTTAAAACCGATCTAAATTTTACCACCCAAAATACGGCAGCATTTATTGAAAACAGCTTCCAGATTGGGAAACGGTTTAGTATAACACCGGGAATCCGAATTGAATCAATACAACAGCGTGCTGATGGTCAGTTAACTATCTCGAATAACGAACCCGTTCTTTGGAACCAAAATCCCCAAACACGCCGTTTCATTCTTGCTGGTGTTTCATCAGAATATCGCCTCAATGCAAGTTCCGAATTTTATGGTGGAATAAGTCAGAATTTCCGTCCGATTTTATTCTCCGACCTTACTCCACCAGCCACCACCGACACCATCGATTCAAAACTTCGTGACGCATCTGGCTATAGCGCAGAGTTCGGCTTTAGAAAGAAAAACACTTGGCTTTACCTTGATATCAATCTATTTTACTTAAACTACAACGATAGAATAGGCACGCTAACCATACAATCTGCAAACGCAACGAGACAATTTAGAACCAATATTGGGACATCTGTTTCAAAAGGAATCGAATATCTCATTGAAGTCGATCCTCTCAATTTAATAAGTGGAAAAGATCAAGCATTAAAAACACGAATCTTCGCATCGGGGTCATTTCAAGATGCTCGTTACACAGAATTACCTAAAACGAGTGTCGTAAATGGTACAACAATCTCCACCAAAAATTTAAAAGGAAATAAGGTCGAATACGCTCCCGATTTTATTCTGAGAACTGGATTATCTCTGACATGGAAAAGATTCTCCCTCTCGTCTCAATATTCTTTCACTTCGGAAGTGTTCGCAACAGCAGATAATAACACAGCTGCATCAGCAAATGCACAGGATGGGTTAATGCCTGCTTATGCTGTTTTAGACCTTAACTTTAGTGTTGAATTAACATCAAAATTTTTACTCAAATCAGGTGTTACCAATTTAACAGATGCACGTTATTTTACCAGAAGATCGACCGGCTATCCAGGCCCAGGAATATTACCCGGTGAAGCACGTAGTTTTTGGTTGGCTCTCGTTTTAAATTTGTAAGTGCCCTGAATTTGTTTCCGTAAATTCACCTATAGATAATATTTATTCTTTAAAACATATTCGGATCTAATCTAATTGTTAATCCGCTCAATTAACCGATTCTTCATTTATCTATCACCCATATAATTAATTCATTCGGCAGATTCATAATTTGGGGTAAATTGCGCATCAAAATCAATTGAAAATGAAATCAAAATCTACCCTATTAATCCTATTATTTCTTGCCGGTTTTATTCATGCTCAAGAAAATTACAACCTTCAAATGCGAGGCAATTTGCCTTTCCCCGGAAGGGAACTTGCCAATATTGGTGGTTATGTGGATAGTCTCGGAAACGAATACGCTTTAGTTGGAACAAATACAGGTCTATCGATTGTCAATGTAACTGATCCCGATAATCCGGTAATGAGTTTTGAAGTGAACGGAATTACTAGTATTTGGCGAGAAGTAAAAACGTGGCAGGGCTTTGCTTATGTAACAACCGAAGGCACGGACGGTGGATTAACGGTGATTGATTTGAGAAATTTGCCGAATAGTATTGATTCCCAGATTTACAGAGGCGATGGAGCAATTCAAAATCAATTAAGCACTTCACATGCATTGCATATCGACAACGGATATTTGTATTTGTACGGAGCCAACATTGGTGTTGGAGGTGTTTTGTTTCTGAGTTTAGCCGATCCTTGGAATCCTACTTACGAAGGAATTTATGACCAAAATTATGTGCACGATGGTTATGTTTCAGGGGATACCGTTTGGGCATCTCAAATTTATGCTGGCGATTTAACCGTAATTGATGCAAGCGACAAATCGAATCCTGTAGTCCTTGGTGTTCAAACCACGCCGGGTAATTTCACACATAATTCTTGGCTTACCGATAATCATGATGTGGTTTTAACAACCGACGAAGTAACCAATTCGTATTTAACTTCTTACGATATAAGCGACTTATCGAACATAACAGAATTAGACCGTTATCAAACGGCTCCTGGAAGTAATTGTATCGTTCACAATACGCATGTTTTAAACGATTATGCAGTTACATCTTGGTATACCGAAGGTGTTGTGATTGTGGATGCCAATCATCCAGCCAATCTTATTGAAGTGGCCAAATATGATTTTTCAGCATTCGAAAGTCCAACCTTTAATGGTTGCTGGGGTGTTTATCCATTTTTGCCAAGCGGAAATTTGGTTGCTTCCGATATGGAAACCGGTTTATACATACTAACTCCAACATACAAACGCGCTTGTTATTTAGAAGGAATTGTGCGCGACAGTTCGTGTGGCTCTCTTTTAGAAGGTGTAACCGTGAGTATTGTAGAAGCCAATATTAGCGAGGTTTCGGGTGTTGATGGAACCTATCGCACAGGAACAGTAAATGCTGGGATTTACACCATTGTTTTTAGCAAACCGGGATACACTTCTCAAACATTCAACAACGTAAATCTTGTTAACGGAGAGCTTACTTCTTTTGAAGTCAATTTATCAAGTCCCAATAGTTTTGCTCTGAATGGTACTGTTCTGAATAATGTTGGTTCTCCTATTGAATCGGCCTTGGTTTCCATTTCCGATCCTTCAACAAGTGTTCAACTCAGCTCTGATAATTTAGGTGAATATGCGAAATGTGATTTAATTGCCGGTACGTATCAATTCGTAGTGGGCAAATGGGGATATATAACCAATTGCAATCCATCCGTTACGTTAAACAGTAATTCGGCTGCCATTGAAACATCTTTAAATCCTGGTTATTATGATGATTTCCAATTTAACTTTGGTTGGACGGTGACATCTACAGCAAGTGCAGGAATTTTTGAACGTGCTTTACCTGCTGCAACTAATTTAAATGGTGTGGCTTCGAACCCAGGCATTGATCAAGATGCCGATTGCAATGGATTTGCTTATGTGAGCGGTAATGCAGGAGGTTCGGCTGGTTCCGACGATATCGATGATGGATATACGCGTTTAACATCACCAATCATGGATCTTTCAACATACGGAGATCCTTTTATTCATTACAGTCGTTGGTTTTTTAATGCTGGCGGAAATAATGCGGTTAATGATACTTTGTATATTCAACTTTCAAACAACGGCGAAGCTCCAATTACCATCAAAAAAATTGTACAAGACGCCAATTCGTCACAATGGATTGAAGAAATGATTCATGTGAAAAATTATTTCAGTCAACCCGGACAAGTTCGTTTTATTGCTCAAGCCCAAGATTTTCCGAATGGACATATTGTGGAAGCTGGAATCGATCGTTTTTATGTAACGGATTCTACTACCCTCGCAATTGCTGAAACAAATGGATTTAAAAATAGTTTGCAGGTTTACCCCAATCCTGTAAATGACAGATTGAATTTCCAATGGAGAGTTTCTGAAAATACTTCCTCAATTTCAATGGAAATTCTCGACATAAGCGGTCGAATTATCAAATCGCAAGCATTAATAAACAACGTGGGTGAAATTCAAATCGCTGTTGATTTCCCTGCTGGGATTTATTTTGTTCGTTTAAATGCAAATAACCGCATATTGAAAACTGAGCGTTTTGTAGTTGCAAATTAATTGGAATCGCCTGAAAAATCCTGATTACTCAGGCGTTCAGAAATAGATTGATTTTTTTTCGAATTCACTTTATTTCCCCGATGCAATCACCTTAATTTGCATTCCGATAATCTGACAAAGCAATGCCTCAAAACAAAGAAATTCGTTCAGTTTTAATTATCGGAAGTGGCCCAATCATCATCGGTCAAGCTTGCGAATTCGATTACTCAGGATCACAAGCAGCACGTTCCCTTCGCGAAGAAGGCATCGAAGTTTCTTTGATTAATAGCAATCCAGCAACTATCATGACCGACAAAGTTTCGGCCGATCATGTGTATTTACTGCCTTTAACGACTTCCTCCATTATCAAAATCTTGGAAGAGCGCAAGATTGATGCTGTGCTTCCTACCATGGGCGGTCAAACGGCATTGAACCTCGCCAAGAAAGCAGATGAAATGGGCATCTGGGCGAAGTACGGCGTGAAGATTATTGGGGTTGAAATAGATGCCATCGAAACCACCGAAAACCGCGAAGCATTTCGTCAGTTATGCGTCAATTTGAATGTTGGTGTGCCTCCTTCTCAAATTGCGAATTCCTTTCTCGAAGGAAAAGAAGTAGCACAACGTATCGGATATCCATTGGTTATTCGTCCTTCATACACACTGGGCGGAACAGGTGGAGCTTTTGTGCATCGTAAAGAAGATTTCGATGAACTACTAAACCGAGGACTTCATGCTTCTCCCACTCACGAAGTACTCATTGAAAAGGCATTGTTCGGTTGGAAAGAATTTGAGTTGGAATTGCTGCGCGACAATAACCAAAATATCATCATCATTTGCTCCATCGAGAACTTCGATCCGATGGGAATTCATACCGGCGACTCCATTACTGTAGCGCCTGCCATGACATTGAGCGATAAAGCGTATCAGCGTATGCGCGATATGTCCATTAAATTGATGCGCAACATTGGAACGTTTGCGGGAGGTTGCAATGTTCAGTTTGCATTGAATCCTGAAAACGAAGACATCATTGCCATCGAAATCAATCCACGTGTTTCGCGTTCTTCGGCATTGGCATCCAAAGCAACCGGATATCCTATCGCTAAAATTGCGGCGAAACTAGCTATCGGGTATAATCTCGACGAATTAAGCAATCAGATTACTGGAACTACATCTGCCTTTTTTGAACCAACACTCGATTATGTAATCGTGAAAATCCCACGTTGGAATTTCAATAAATTCAAAGGTGCCGACAAGTCACTCGGACTTCAAATGAAATCGGTAGGCGAGGTGATGGGTATTGGACGTTGTTTCCAAGAAGCATTGCAGAAAGCGTGTCAGAGTTTGGAAGTAAGTCGCAATGGTTTGGGAGCCGATGGTAAAGATTTGAAGAATCCGGATGCCGTTCTCGATAGTTTGAAAAACCCTAGTTGGAACCGTTTGTTTCATGTGAAGGATGCCATGACCATGGGAATTCCTTTCAAGACGATTCACAAACTCACTCAGATTGATCCTTGGTTTTTACACCAGATCGACGATTTGGTGCAGTTGGAACGTCGAATGGAGCGCTATTCAATAGAGAATATTCCTGTTGAATTGATGCGTGAGGCTAAGAAAAAAGGCTACGCCGATCGACAAATTGCCCATGTTTTAAGATGTTTGGAAAGTGAAGTGTTTAATAAACGCCACGACATGGGCATCAAGCGTGTGTACAAATTGGTAGACACCTGTGCTGCCGAATTTGAAGCACAAACACCATATTATTATTCCACATTCGATCAAGAAAACGAGAGCATTTCGAGTGATAGAAAGAAAATCATCGTATTGGGTTCTGGTCCAAACCGCATTGGACAAGGCATCGAGTTCGATTACAGTTGCGTGCATGGAATTTTGGCTGCCAAAGAATGTGGCTACGAAACCATCATGATTAATTGCAATCCTGAAACGGTATCGACCGATTTTGATATTGCCGATAAACTTTACTTCGAACCCGTTTTCTGGGAACATATTTACGACATCATTCTCCACGAAAAACCCGAAGGCGTAATCGTTCAATTGGGCGGACAAACTGCTTTGAAGCTTGCCGAAAAGCTCGATCGTTACGGAATTAACATCATCGGAACATCGTTTAAGAGTTTGGATCTGGCCGAAGATCGTGGAAGCTTCTCCAATCTCTTGCGCGAAAACAACATTCCGTACCCGAAATTTGGAGTTATCGAACATGCCGATCAGGCTGCCGATTTAGCCCGCGAATTGGGATTCCCTTTGTTAGTGCGTCCGAGTTACGTTTTGGGTGGACATAACATGAAAATCGTAATCAACGAACAAGAACTCGAAGATCATGTGGTGGATTTGTTGAAAGACATTCCAGGAAATAAAGTCCTGCTAGATCATTTCTTAGAACGTGCCGTTGAAGCCGAATCGGATGCTATTTGCGATGGAGAAAATGTGTACATCATAGGCATCATGGAACACATCGAACCTGCTGGAATTCATAGCGGAGATTCCAATGCATTATTGCCTCCGTTCAGTTTGAGCGAAAACGTGATTCGTCAAATTGAGGAGCATACGCGTACCATCGCCAAAGCCCTTCATACCGTTGGATTGGTGAACATGCAGTTTGCAATCAAGGACGAGATTGTGTATGTGATTGAAGCCAATCCAAGAGCATCGCGCACGGTACCTTTTATTTGCAAAGCGTATGACGAGCCATATGTGAACTATGCAACCAAAGTAATGCTTGGTCACAACAAAGTAACCGACTTCAATTTCAACCCTCGTAAACACGGATATGCGATAAAAATTCCGGTATTTTCCTTCGATAAATTTCCGAATGTAAACAAGGAATTAGGTCCCGAAATGAAATCGACTGGTGAATCTATTTTGTTTATCGAAGATTTGCACGACGAAACATTTTTGAAATTGTATTCGGAGCGGAACTTATATTTGAGTAGGTAGAACGTAATTTTATTACAAAATTTGGTTTGCTAATTCACGAAGCAATTTTGATCTTATTTGTTTGCTGTATAAGCTAAAACTGCTTTTAATTAGCTTTTTTTAGTGTGCTTTCGAGGCACATATACTGCAGGACTGTTTAGATATGCGTTGGGATTTCCGGTAAGTGGAAGCAACTCTGTTAATTCGACTCCTAAGGCCGCAGCAATTTTTAGCAAGGTGAGCAACTGAGGATTTGATTTTCCATTTTCGATTACGGAAAGGTTCGGTACCTCGATGCCCACTTTATAAGCAAGCTCGGACTGTGTAAGGCATAATATTTTTCTTTTTTCGACTATGGTCTTACCCAATTCAATGAGATATTCTTGGTCTGAAAGCAGCACATAGCGAATGAAAGATGTAAAATTTCAATTAATATTATGTATATACATAAGTTTGATTATTATTGCACTGCTAAAATGATTTGACTTTTTAAAGTCTTGATTTATAAGGCGAGTAATTGTCAAATTGAAGCACTGAAGTTCAGAAATCAGTATAAAAAACGGGGTGTCTGCAGCCATTGCAGAGGCGTAACCGAAAAGCCAATGAGTAGGGAGAATTTAAGATGAAAAAGGCATTGAGAATATTCGCAACTATTTTATTTATTTCTTTGATTACAACTAGTTGTGGAGGCGAATCAAAAAATTCTGAAAATAGCGTTGCTAAAGAAACCCACACTTGCGCAACTTGCGGAGCAAGTTTTGAAGGAGCTTGCACTACAGATGTATTCGGTAAGTGTGTTTGTAGCGAAGGTTGCTCCGGACGATAATTTAGCAACTTAAAAATATAATCGAGATCTAAAGTAGAATCATATCCGACATATTTTTACTCAAAATTTGCGCGCTTTCAGAATAATAAATTCAAATGTGAAGTGCTATATATAATTAAGTTGAGTCCAGAAACAACTTCAATAAACGGGGCGTATTCCGAAAAGCCAAATGAGTAGATAAATATAAATTTGATTCAAATGAAATTTTTTAAAAATGTTTTAGTTTTATTTTTTCTTTCTGTAATTATTTCAAGCTGCTCAAATTCTTATGAAACAATAATTAAAGAAGAACTATTAAAAAATGAAAATGTTATATTACAGGAAGCATATGAACATTTTTGGGCAACTAAAGAATATAAGAATGGAACAAGAATGAATCCACCTATGATATTTGACAAAATTTATGTGTACTGTTTAAATTCAGATGAAAAAAATATTGATTTTGATGCTTTAGAAAAAGAAGAGTTTGAAGTTAAGTGGGATGATTACACGATCAAAACCGATGATATTAAAGAAATGATAAAGAACAATATACCAATAATACAAATGTCTTTTCATTGGGTTGATCCAATGTCAGAATCCGGAAATAATGATTGGGTTACTAAAACTTATTTTTTTCCTGAATGTGAAGTAAAAGACAATAAGATAAAACTAGGGAAAAGCTATTCCGTAAAAAGTAGAATAAATTCAATAAAATATTATCCATACTATGAAGAAGAAGAAGCTAATCAATATATCGGTAAATGGATAGATATTAAAAATCCGAGTAATAGCCTTAAAGTTAATTTCAATGGTGATATTCTCAATTTAGCAGAACTTAAAAAAAATAAAGTAATGATAAATCCCACAATTGATATTTTAGAAGATACAATGCCTTCAATGAACAATTCAAATATTGATAATTTAGAAGACACTGTCTTACATGAGTAAACAAAGGAATTGTCTGATTTTGAGATTTAATCGCACTGAGTCATAGTATACCAATTATAGCTGCAAACCTATATTGGAGCATATATAATTATTATGCACGATTCTGAAATAGAATAACATCCAGCACATTATTGCTAGAAAAGTTGCCCGCTTCAGAATAATAAATTCAAATATTCAGTGCAATTTATAAGTAAGTTAGTTCAGAAACAACTTCAATAAACGGGGCGTATTCCGAAAAGCCAAATGAGTAGGGTTATCAGTATAAAGAAAATGGAACAGTCAATTAAAGAATTAATAGAACTATCAACATCTAGTGGATCAATTAAACAAGAATCGCGAGACTTTATTTATCTAAAAGCAGAAGAAAAAGGAATTTTGAAGGCAGAATGTGATATTTACATTGAAAACGCTTTAAACACAGCCGCAAAAGAAGATAATGTTGTTAAATCCGAAAAAAAAATCTAGAGGATGGTGGTTTATTCTTATTGGGATTGGTGATATACTTTGGGGGATTAGTTGTTTAGAATCTAAATATACTCAAGGATGGGGCTTGTTTGGTTTATTGAGTGGATTTATTTTTACATTAGTTGGATTTTATTTTTTAGGGAAGTTAAAAGCTCAAACATTTAAACGAATACTTTACAGTTTGGGCTTTATTATTATTGCTTTTATTGTTTATGTAATTCTAGCAATAATATTTTAAAGCCATTAATTGTACTAAAGATTTAACACAAGATTCGTTTATTATTTCGAATCGTCTTCTGCTTAATTAAAGTAACATGAAAAAAGCAAGTTTAATTATAGCTACAACATGGACGTTTTCTGTCCTATTATCTTCATGTGGTGGTTCCTCTAATGAAGTTAACACTGGAAAGGAAGGAGCAACATCCAAAGAAGAAATAATTATAAAACTAAGTGAGAATTCCAAAGAAGTTACCATCGGGAAACAAGTATGGATGACTGAAAACCTAAATGTAAGCAATTTCAGAAATGGCGATTCAATCCCACAAGCCAAAACAAACCATGAATGGCAAATAGCCGGAGAAAACCAACAGCCCGCTTGGTGTTATTATAATAATGACCCTGCCAATGGTGAAAAGTATGGTAAATTGTATAATGGGTTTGCGGTTAATGACTCACGTGGTTTAGCACCATTAGGTTGGCACATCCCCTCTGATTCAGAGTGGTTAACCCTCTTAAATAATATAGGTGGTAAAGATTTACCAAGTAATAAAAATTATACACTTCAAAGTGGGAATAATATAGGAGGTAAAGAGTTAGCAGGTAATAAAATGAAAAGTACAAGTGGGTGGGAAAAAAACGGCAACGGCACCAATGAAATTGGCTTCTCAGGTTTTCCAGGCGGTTATCGAGATTATCCTGGGGTTTTCGAATGCTTAGGATCCGGTTGCAACTGGTGGAGTTCTACTGTTTATAGCTCGGACTTTGCATGGTACATTTGCCTGATTAATGATGGTGGCGGAGCTTACAGGTACTACATGGGATTGGAGGGCGGTTTTTCTGTGCGTTGCTTGAAGGATTAATTTTCTCCGCTCAATTTGAAATATTCAAAAAAAATCAAGCTTATTTAAAAAGTAAACCAGTTCTACTATGAAAAAAATACTGAATTTAATTATGTTATTATTGATAGCATTTTTTGTTGTTTCTTGTTCATCTATGAGTGGTCCGTCATTCTGCGACTGTAATGATAATTATGGTAGTTTATCCTCTTCAGATCAGGATAAATGCAATGAAATGACAGATAAGATGTCTGAGGCTGAAATAATAAGAAAAATGCAAAAATGCAAAAATAAATAACATTCTATAGATAAAAGGGGTATTCAAAATCCGATAATCTATTTCAATAATCATCTTTTAATACATTGATTTACTGATAAAAAAGATATAATTTATTCAGAAAAAAATCAAAATTGTTTCTTGTATAATGAACGGTTTCGGAAGTTAGTTAATTAAATATAATATATGGATTTGGTTTGTTTAAAATATCATGTAATGCATAATCCTATTCAAATTGAATGAGATTTTATTCCTTTTGATTGGTGGTAAATTAATCAGTCTAGTTTTTAACTATAGTCTCTCTTTTTTTCGATAATTCTTAGATTCAGTAAAACTGCCTCTTTGTCATTCAATTTATCTAGGCAGATTATTTGTAAATTGCAGCGCTTAAAAATTCAGCAATGAAGTTCCTGTATACGCTTTTCGTCATTTACATTATATACCGCCTTTTCTTCAATTTTGTATTGCCTTTGGTTGCTCGCTACTTTTTTCAAAAGGCAGCCAAGAACATGAATGGGCAGTTTGGTTACCAACAACAGCAAAGAACAAATGCCCGTCGTCAAGGTGAAGTGCGTATTGAAGACCCAGTGAATTCTCCATCTGGAAATCGTAATTACCCTGCGGGCGATGTGGAGGATGTAGATTATGTGGAAGTGAAATAATTCCAATCATTTTTACGCATTTCTCTTGTTTTAATGCGCATGTCTTTATATTTACCCGATAAATATATCTGCATGCCGAAGTTCAATTTCAAATCGCTCATTCCGCACCTTGCTGCGGTTGCCATTTTTCTCTTACTCATTTTTGCTTATTTCCCCGAATTGCTCGACAATAAAAGTCTGCGCATGGACGATATCGAGCAACACAAGGGCATGTCGAACGAATTGGTCGATTATCGTGAACGAACTGGCGAAGAAGCTATTTGGACCAATGCCATGTTTGGTGGAATGCCAGGCTACATGATTTCGACGGTGTATCATGGAAACCTGATGCGTTACGCAGATAAAATTCTCAAGCTCAATCTTCCACGTCCTGCCGATTCCATGTTTGTGCTCATGTTGGGCATGTATGTATTATTGCTCACCTTCCGAGTTCCTCAGCCTTTAGCTGTTTTAGGCGCCAGTGTGTATTGTTTTTCAACATTCAACTTGCTGAGTATGGAAGCGGGCCACATGTCGAAGATCGATGCTATGTCATACATGCCATGGGTTGTAGCGGGTTTAATAACTGTTTTTCAAGGCAAACGCATTGCAGGAGCATTAATGACGGCCGTGTTTTTTAGTCTCCAAGTAAAAGCTACCCATTTCCAAATAACCTATTATATGGGTTTTATCTTGGTTATTTTCTCTTTGGTTTACCTCGTTCAAAGTATCCGCGAGAAAACCATTCCACAGTTTGTTAAATCGGCGGGATTCCTTTTGGGTGCAGCATTGTTTGGACTTCTAACCAATGCATCCTCGCTGTATACCATTTACGATTATGGAAAAGATTCCATCCGTGGTAAATCGGAGTTAACAAGTAAAGAAGTTAAGGAGAGCAGTGGTTTGGATGCCTCTTATGCTTTATCTTACAGCTATGGAGTAGGAGAGACGTTCTCTTATATGATTCCAAACGTTTATGGTGGCGCTTCAAACATCGGATTAGGTGAACAGAAAAAAGCCATCAAAGAAGCCGATTCTCAATACCGACCTATTTTAGAAGATATGCCACAATACTGGTCGTCCACTTCCACTTCAGGTCCATTTTATGCAGGTGCATTGATTTGTTTCTTGGCCGTTTTAGGATTCTTTTTTGTGAAATCGCCTATTCGTTGGGGAATTTTAGCGTCCATTATTTTAGCATTTATGTTGGCTTGGGGAAGTAATTTCGAAGGGTTCTCGATGTGGATGTTGGAGAATTTTCCTGGTTACAACAAGTTTCGAGCGGTAAAAATGACACTCGTCATTTCCGATTTCTTATTACCACTCATCGCCATCTTAGGTCTTTCGGAAATTGTTTCCAATCCAGATGTATTGAAAGAAAAGAAAGCTTGGTTTTTCGCTGCGTTTGGTTTAACCGGAGGCTTGTGTTTGTTGTTTTACCTCATGCCCGATTTGTTCTTCAGCTTCGATTATTTTAATCCAAGTTACCAAGAACAGCTTATGGAAATGGCTTCCAAACAAGGCATGGACGCTGCAACTTCGCAAGGTTGGTTTGATGGATTGATTTCGAATTTGAAAGTGGTACGTATAGCTATTTTTAAAGCCGATGCTTTGCGTTCATTCTTTATTATTCTGCTTGGAGCAGGCTTGGTTTTCCTTTATGGAAGAATGAAATTCAATGCACTCATTTTGGCTGCTGTATTTCTAATTATAGCTATATCCGATATCTGGTCGGTCGACAAACGTTATGTAAATAAGAAAGATTTTGTGAGAAATTCCGAAGCTGCGGTTCCGTTTAGTCCAACGGCTGCCGATGAAGCCGTGTTTGCCATGGAAATGCAACGCGATCCATCCTTGCAGCAAAAAGTGGAAGCATACAAAACTGCTGGATTGCAAAAAGCAAAGAAGAAAAATGCCCTTGGAGCTGATGAAAACAAATTCCGATTCAGAGGTTTATTAGCCAATACCAATTACCGTGTTTTAAATTTAGCTGCCAATACCTTTAACGATGCAGGAACTTCCTACTTCCATAAATCGGTGGGTGGATACAGTGCGGTTAAAATGGAACGATACCAGCAGTTTATCGAAAATCATATATCCATAAATATACAGAACATATCCAAAACCTTCAACAACCGACCGACTGATTCGAGCATTACCGCCATGTTATCGAAACAATACGCGCTCAATATGTTGAATACACGCTATGTTATTTACAATAAAGATGCGGCACCATTAGTCAATAAATCGGCTTTGGGCAATGCTTGGTTTGTATCGAATGTGAAACAAGTTGAAAATGCCGATGCCGAAATTGCAGCCATGGATTCATTGTTTAATCCAGCAAATGCTGCTATTGTCGATAAACGTTTCGCAGAACAATTAACCGGTTGGAAATCTTCTCCCGATTCAAACGCGCGTGTTACCATGAAAAGCTATGCGCCCAATGCCATCAGTTATGCGTATCAAGCACAAAGCGATCAAGTATTGATTTTTTCGGAAGTATATTATGCCAAAGGATGGAATGCCTATGTTGATGGAAATTTGACTCCGCATTTTAGAGCCAATTTTATTTTACGGGGGATGAAAATGCCAGCCGGAAAGCATACCATTGAATTCCGCTTTGAGCCAAGTATTTATGCTAGCTCCGAAAAGGTAGGAATGGCAAGTTCTGCCTTGTTGATTCTTTTAGTTATTGGAGCACTGTTCATGGAATTCCGCAAACGCAAAGCATCCGAAAAAGCCTAACACATGTGTGGAATAGCCGGGTATTTTCAGAAAGCTCCACGATTTAACGTTGCGCATATTCAATGTATGACCGATGCCCAAAAGCATCGAGGGCCTGATGCTGCCGGTTACTTTGAACATACGGCCTGTGGTTTAGGTCACCGACGTTTGAGTATTCTTGATCTTTCCGATGCTGCCAATCAGCCTTTTTATTCGCAAGACGGACGCTATGTGATTGTTTACAATGGCGAAGTGTATAATTTCAAAGAAATTGTTGAAGAGCTTCAGGTAAAACTTCGCACGACATCTGATACGGAGGTTATTCTCGAAGCATATATGCGTTGGGGAACTTCCTTTATTCAGCGAATGAATGGCATGTTTGCTATTGCCATCTTTGATAAGTTAACCGAAAAACTTTTCCTCTGTCGCGATCGCATGGGCATCAAACCCATCTATTATTATCAGGACGAAACACTGATTGCATTCTCGTCGGAGTTAAAAGGCATTTTGGCTTTGCGCCCCGATATTTCCTTGAGTTTAGATAAAGATGCGGTGGAAGAATACCTGCATTTGGGATATGTTCCTGAGCCATTAACGATGTGCAAGGAAGTGAAGAAATTTCCTTCAGGGCATTACGCAGAGATTTCCAAATCCGGTTTTGAAATACATTCGTATTGGAACATTGCTGATAAAATTTCAGCCGAAACCCTCAAAGACGAACAAACGGCCAAGCAGCAGTTGAAGCAATTGCTTAACAGTGCAGTTCGGTATCGTATGATTAGTGATGTTCCTTTTGGAACATTTTTAAGTGGTGGAATTGATTCGAGTTTAGTAACTGCCATTGCGCAAAGTAATTCCGACGAACCGGTCAATACTTTTTCGATTGGATTTACCGAAAGCAAACACAACGAAGCCGATTATGCACGTCAGGTTGCGAAGCATTTAGGAACACGACACCACGAATTTACGGTTTCGGAAAAAGATGCTATCGGCATGATCGATCAGATGGTGGATGCTTACGATGAGCCTTTTGCAGATTCGTCAGGAATTCCTACTATGCTCGTTTCCCGTTTGGCACGTGAACATGTAACCATGACACTTTCGGGCGATGGAGGTGATGAATTGTTTTTAGGGTATGGTTCATATACTTGGGCAAAACGCATGTCCAATCCATTAGTAAAAGCGTTTCGTTCACCTATTCATTCGGTACTTTCATCATTAAACGATAATCGATACCGAAGGGCTGCGTACCATTTTCAGAAATCAACGCATCCACTTCGCCATATTTTTTCGCAAGAGAGTTATTATTTCAATGAAGAAGAAGTTTCGCGTTTGCTCATTGGTGCAAAAAACAAAACTGTTGTAGAGGAAACGATTGATAGATTAAAACGCAAACTAAGTCCCGAAGAAGAACAGGCATTTTTCGATATGCGGTATTATCTGAAAGATGATTTGTTGACCAAAGTAGATCGAGCAACGATGCAATTTTCGCTTGAGACACGTGTTCCACTTTTGGATTATCGCATCGTGGAGTTTGCATTAAATCTCGATAAATCACTCAAAAACAAAGACGGGATTCCAAAGTATTTGCTGAAGGAAGTGCTTTACGATTATGTGCCAAAATCATTTTTCGATCGTCCAAAATGGGGATTTAGCATTCCGCTCGATAAATGGCTTTCGACCGATTTGATTTATTTAATTGATCAATACACCAGCAAGGAAATTTGCGAAAAGTATGGCTTGATTCGGTTCGAAGAATTGGATATTTACCGTCAGAAATTTAAGAAAGGCCGTGCGTATTTATACAACCGATTGTGGCAAATAATATTGCTGCACAGGCATTTAGAACATACCGGAATTAGATAAAAAGCGGAATGTGTTTGCTTTTGTAAAATGCCCGCATGTAATTCAAATAGCCCATTCTCCAATACAATGTTGCTTCTTCGTTGAGGTAATCCAACACAGGTCGTTGATCGGTTAAGATGATCGCATCTTTTACATCAATACTATCGGATGGAATAAAATTATCGCGCACGTAATCTGGTACATGGTCTTCGAACGATTCGATAGTATTAGAGAACACATAAATCATGTTGCTATTTTCCTGTAAACTATCGGTATTGTACAATTCGGTAAACATGCCAGATGCCCGAATCGTTTTATAAAGAGAGCGGTTTCCTTTGCCAATAGAATTTTTATAGAATCCATTAGAGTTAATTAATACTAGTCCACCAGGATTCAATAAATCGCGTGTTTTACTAATACTTTCTGCCGTAAAAACATGCGCTGGGGTTTCTTCCCCTCGGAACAAATCGAAAATGATTAAATCGTATTTTTTCTTCGATTGATTAATGAAATGCCGGGCGTCATCTTGAATGATTGTTGCCTTGTCACTTAATCCAAAAAAGCGATGAGAAACTTCGATAATGCGTTCATCCAATTCAACAGCATCAACATTCATTTCTTGATCAATGCCATTCTGAGCAATCACCCCACCACCAAGCCCAAGCAGCAACATATTTGATCCTTTGGGAAACATCGAAACAATTTCGCGAGTTAAATTAAAATAATTGTGCTCGTTGAATTTTTTATCCTTTACATTGTAGGAAGTCTGAATGATTCTGTTCACAAAAAGCGTTCGTTCAACTTGCATGGAATCATGGTGCATCACAGGAATGTCGGCAACAAAGACTTGCCCCAAGATTCCCTCTTTCTGGTAAAGAACTTGAATCACATCGTTTCGGATATTTAATTGCCATTGATGGTAGCCCATTACAACAATAAAAACGAATACGAAAAGCCCTGGTTTTTCCCAGCCGTTTTTGAATATTAAAAATCCTGGAATCAATCCAAGGAGCAATCCGGTTGTAATGCATGGAAGGATTAATCCAAAACGAGGAATGATGAAAAAGCCAAACAGAAACGTAAATACAATCCCTCCTGTTGTAGAAATTGCATACACCATTCCGGCTCTTTTTCCACTCGATTCGGCCGAATTATCCAAGTTTGCTACCACCAATGGAGAAACCATTCCCATGCAAATAACCGAAGGGAGAATGATTACAATTCCAGCGGCCACAACAGCTTCTTTGAATGAAAGTAAATGCACAAATCCCAAAATCCATTGAGCAATAAAGGGCATACACATAATGAGCATGCCGCAAATTAACAAGGTGGTTAAAAGAATTTTATCGCGCTGATCTTTTTGAGAAATGATCCCACCTATAAAATAACCGATTGTGAGTCCTCCGAGAGTAACTGCTAAAACGGTTGCCCAAACAAAAAGCGAAGAGCCAAAATAGGGAGCGAGCATTCTAGCGCTCATGAGCTCAACAGCCATCAAACTTCCACCTTCAATAAAAGAAAGTAGCAATAACAAGCGATTGTGGATAGATAATTTCATGATAAAAGTTTGGCTAATTCCATTCGTTCTTGCTCTTCTGCTTCTTGACGTAATCTTTTCCGTTCTATAATTTCCCGAACTTTTACTTCATCCAATATCATAAGTAAACACATGAAAAATGGTATGCTGGGGATTTTATATCGAACAAGTGCACCAAAATTTGCTGTTGATAATCCCACGGAGAATGAAAAGAAAATCACAAAAATGAATGAGAAAATCAACAAGGGACTCGAAAAAATAGTGCTAAAAAAACGAATGGGGCCAAGTCTAAAAAACACACGAAATGTGAGCAATAACAAAAAGGCGTTTTCGATAGCAGACATCAGCATAATTGGATTTCGAACATCCCATAAAAAAGGGCGATACAGTCCTGCGGTTAATGCAACGGGAAATTTGGAGATAATACTTCCCAAAGAACCATCTATTTCGCCAATATCAAATGAATTTTGTCCGTAAGCATCGCGTGTAAGGTCATTCTTTGTTACAATTGCTTTGTCAATCGCTTTGTCAATTGAACCATACGAGCCCAAAGAACTACCCAAGGATGACAAAAGAAAACTACTCCCTAAAATACCAATACCAATGATGACAGGTGCTATGAGTATGCGAAAAAAAGCACTTTTAATGTTTTTAATGCGATCGTATAAAATCCAGATGGTGGCTCCAGGAATAAGAGCTACGAAAATATATGCTTTGATTGATATAATTACAAACGAAGCAATCATTAAATAAATAGAATATTTCAATCGCTTGTTTTTGGTAATGAAAATTTGATAAATACAGTAGGTTACCCAGCAAGCAGCCGAAAAGGTGATTGTGTCTTTTAGAATTGCAGAACCCCAAAACAAGAGCGATGGCATAAACAAGATTGCCCAAGAGAATTTCTTCTCCATTCCCGGATAGAGTTCGTTAAATAGCAGGAACAGTCGCCAAATGCCTGCATATGATAAGAACGCAAACAAGAAGGTTGTTATAAAATAACTGAACCCACCTAAAATAATCAATGGAGATGCAATTCGGACTACGGTAAACGATTGCGGATCGCGATAATAATCGGGGCAACACAAATCGTTTTCGATGAAGCGCATTAAATTGGTATTACTTAAATTACCTGCTAAAACAGAAAAGAATGTTTCTTGATTTAAAAAACTCATCTGCGCAACTAATTTCCCACTCACAAAATATCCAATTGTATCGCCACCTCCGTAATAGAAAAGATAGATCATACAGGCAATAAATCCACCTGCAAATTTCGCAAAAAGACCACGAACATAATACTTATACAAGGGGTTACTTGCAATATTATTTCGTTGGATATTTTGAGCAATAAAAAAGAATACCAACAAATAAATTGGCATTAATATAAAATCAGTTGACGAATACAGTGCCTCTTCCATAAATTATTGGCTCATTCTAAATAAATTGCACCCTCTTGCAAATTAAATCAATTCGGAACGATTTTGAAAATACTCTTTATATCCTACGATGGAATGACCGATCCGCTCGGGCAATCACAAGTAATCCCTTATCTTCAGGGACTTTCGGCAAGTGGTCATCGCGTTTGGTTGCTCAGTTTCGAAAAGCCAGAACGTTACCAATCGGGTAAAATGGAGATAGAGGCTTTGCTGAAAAACGCAGAAATCACATGGTTACCTCAAACATACACTTCAAAACCACCTGTGCTTTCCACATTGAAAGATATTCGAATGATGCGAAATGTTGCATTCGATACAATCACGAAAGAGAAAATCGATGTACTGCATTGCCGCAGTTATATTTCGGCTTTAATTGGACAATCGGCAAAGAAGAAATTAGGACCCCGTTTTATTTTCGACATGCGCGGTTTTTGGGCCGACGAACGTGTTGATGGTGGTTTATGGAAACTCTCAAACCCGATTTTCAAACGCATTTATTCTTTTTTCAAAAAGAAGGAAAAGCAGTTTTTACTCGAAGCCGATGCCGTTGTTTCGCTCACGCAAAATGCAGCCAGTGAAATTCATGGTTGGAAGGGATTTCAAGATGTTCCCATTACAGTAATTCCATGTTGTGCCGATCTCGATTTATTTAAACGTCCAGATGAAACTCGCATTACGAACTTGAAAAATGAGCTTCAGATTCCGCCAGATGCTTTTGTATTAACGTATTTGGGTTCCTTGGGAACTTGGTATATGCTAACCGAAATGTTGGAGTTCTTCAAAACGTTAACTCAATACAAACCCAATGCTCATTTCCTTTTTTTAACTGCCGATGAGCCATCCATGGTTTTTGATGAAGCAGAAAAAATGAGTATTCCCAAATCGCAAATTCGGGTGAAGAAAGCAGCTCGAAAAGAAGTGCCTTTGTGGGCATCTGTCGGAAATGCATCGCTGTTTTTTATTCGTCCCTTGTTTTCGAAAAAAGCATCTTCTCCCACCAAAATGGGTGAATTGATGTCGCTTGGAATGCCGCTTATTTGCAATAATCAAGTAGGCGATGTGGAACAGATTTTACGCGATGGCGGAAATGGAATTATCTTAAATTCATTCGATAAAGATGCCTACGAAAAGGC
>CAXNGM010000007.1:0-19958 GCA_964201695.1 Bacteroidia bacterium
ATGGATAAATACACCCTACACCAAATAACTACCACGCGCTATTTGGCCGATGGTACATTAAAGAAAGAACGCTTGTTGAACAGCTCCATCACGCTATTGGGCGGCATTAATTATAATGACCTGCCCGCAAACGTTAAGGATGTTGAACACGATGAGTCGGAGCAAGATTTTGCTTTGAATGTAAATTTGACAAACCGTAACAACGAGAAGAAGAGTAATCGCAGCAGCAGTAGTATAGGCAAGTCTATGGATTATCTTGAAGGCACACGCGCTGAGGTAACTCATATTGCCACTCAACTCAATGGAACCTGGTCGGTTCAAACACTAAGCGACGGCAATGCCTCAGAGCATTCACTGAAGTCGCAAATGGAGAAGACAAGTCCCGGAGTTTTGCATATAGCCACACATGGTTTTGCTTTTCCTGATGAAATAAAGAAAGAATCGAAGTTGATGGAAATGAATCAAACGAGTACTTACAAAGTGTCCGAAGACCCGATGGTGCGCTGTGGATTGATGCTGAGCGGTTCGAATATCAGTTGGACGGGTAATCCCAAAAAGATGATCGAGCAAACGGGTGATGACGGAATTCTCACCGCCGCAGAGGTAGCGAATTTAGATTTATCCAACACCAAACTCGTAGTGCTCTCTGCCTGCGAAACTGGTCTTGGAAAAATCGAAGGCAGCGAAGGAACTTTCGGTCTCAAGCGCGGCTTTAAACTCGCCGGCGTAGAACAGATGATTGTTTCTCTTTGGTCAGTCCCCGACAAAGAAACCATGGAGTTGATGACACTTTTTTACACCGATCTCACAAAAACGTTAAACCCTGTCATCTCGTTCGAAAAAGCCCAAAAAGAAATGCGAATCAAATATCCAACAGAACCTGAGAAATGGGCGGGTTTTGTGTTGGTGAGGTAAATTATTAATGTCAAATGAAGAAAATAAACATTTTACTAATTATTTTTAGTTTTGTTTTCCAAATTACAAAGGCTCAAACTTCATTGGATAGTTTGAAGTTGGTTGTTCCGAGCGGTCAATTTATAAATTCAATTCATTGTAGTTCTGATGGTAGTTATATTATTGCTTCTGGCTTAGATAATTTAGCTACAATATTTAATAGTCGGACTGGTAAAGAAATTCAGACTTTAAATGGCCATTCAAAACCTATTTATTTCTCATACATTGACTCAAAAAACAAAAAAGCAATTACTGCTTCATATGATAATTCAATTAGAATATGGGATGTTCAGAAAGGTATTGAACAAATAAAAATAGAAATTGAAGGATTAGAAATTTCAATTGTAAATGTTAACTTAAGTGGAGATAAAATTATTTCAGTTTCTAATGATGCAACTAGAATTTGGAATTCAAACACTGGTAAAATATTACATGTATTTCCCAATTATGATGGAATTATAAAAGATGCTATTTTTAGTTCTAGTGGTAAATATGTTTTAACTTCATACGACAATGGAAAAGCGATAATTTGGGATGCTAATAATGGTGCTAAAAAAAATGTTTTAGAAGTTGTAAAGGCCCCAATTTCCAATCAAGTAATTGATGGTTTCGTTTTTCCATTTGATTTTAGTTTCAATGCTGAATTTAGCCCGAATGAAGAATTATTAATTACAACTAATAGTAAAGGTGAATCAATCATTTGGGATTTTAATAAAGATATAAATATGATTGCAATTGAAAATCAAAAAGGTTTTAATATTTCTTTGCATCTAAGTCCTGATAATAAGTTCATATTAAAAACTAGTGAATATGGTGAGTCTTTTCTTTGGGATATTAACAAAAATAAAAAAGTATTTGATTTTGATGGCGGCATGGGTCTATTCAGTCATGATGGAAAGAAAATTGCAACTTATGGATCGAAAGGGATAAAAATTTATGATTCGCAAAACGGAAAAGAATTGTATTCAAAAATTGATTATAGGGAAAATGGAAATTTAATTACAAAAATTATTTTTAGCTCAGATGATAATTCAATATATACTTTAAAATCTGATGGTGATGTTTTCAAATGGGATTTTTCAATTGGGGGAAATATATTAGCTTTTAATGCAATTAAAAAGGAAGTTAAATCAACTGAATATTCAAATAGCGGAAATACGATTTGTTTAATTTTGAATGACAAAACACTCCATATTTGGGATGTTTCGAATAATATAAATAAAATAATATATTTAAAGGATATATCTATGGGGGAAATAAAGTGTACTTTAAGTCCTGTTGGAGATAAAGCAATTTTATTTACAGAATATAGTAAAATCGCTAAAGTTATTGATTTAAATTCTGGTGAAGAATTATTTGAGTTAAATAAACATTCACAACGCTTAATTAATGCAAATTTTAGTTCGAATGGAGAATTCATTGTTACATCTTCGTTTGACAGTTCAGCAATTATATGGGACACAAATTCTGGGATGCTTATTAAACAGATTAATGGTGATATCGGAAATGTCATTTTCAATAAAGATGGAACTAAGCTTATATCAACTTACAGTAGTTCATTTAAATCTCCAGATGGTTCAATTAGTATATGGAATCTTAATTCACGTAGTTTAATAAACTATCTTAAGCATAAAGATCCTATTATCCCGATTTTTAAATTAAGTGAAAACGGAAATATTTTAATTGCTGGAAATCAGGAGGGTTTTTTGATGATTTATGATATTATTAATTACTCATTAATAAAAGAAATTAATGGGCATTCTGCAAGTGTAAATTCGATTTCAATTAGTAACAATAGTAAGTATTTTGCATCCACATCGCGCGACTCCACAATGAAACTCTGGGATATAGATTCGGGGAAGTTAATTTGTAATTTTGGAAATCATAATTCTTATGTTTGTTCTGCTATATTTAGTTCTGATAATAATTATATTCTTTCGGAAACTATTGATGGGTATACATATGTTTGGGATGTGCAGAATAAGAAATTATTACATAAATTAAAAGGGTCTTCTCCTAAATTTTATTTTTCGAATGAAATCATTTCCACTGTTCAAGAAAATGGTTCTCTTTTGTTTTGGAACATTGCTATTGGAATTAAATTCTTTGAACATATTCAGTTAGAAAACAATAATTGGTTAGTCAAACTTACCAATTCACCTTACTACATGTGCTCCAAAGAAGCCAGCAAAATGCTACATTATGTTACTCCAAGTTTAAAAGTCATTGGCTTTGAGCAATTAGATCCCGTCTATAATCGTCCGGACATTGTTTTAGATAGTATTGGAAAGTATTTTGGAGGTGCAGATCAAGAACTGATAACCAACTATCGCCAATCTTGGGAGAAGCGAATCGATCGTTTGGGCTTAGATAAAGATAAACTGGGTAAAGGAGAAATTTCCGTTCCAAATGCAGAGATTGTGGGGGCTGATGATATTTCATACGAAAACAAGAATGGTAAACTGAATCTAAATGTCGCTGCCAATGATCCTAAATATCCCTTGAGAAGATTCAATGTGTTTGTGAACGAAGTGCCTCTCTATGGTTCGGCAGGAATTTCGATAGCCAGTTTGAAAAAACTAGAATGGGATACTACGCTTAGCGTTCCATTGAGCACAGGTGAAAATAAGATCCAGGTATCTGTGATGAATGAACTAGGCTTAGAAAATTTCAAGTATCCAATTTATGTCAATTATACCCCAACGGAAACAATCACAGCCAAAACGTATTATATTGGAATTGGCGTAAATGAATTCAAGGAATCCAGCCATAACTTAAACTACTGCGTGAAGGATGTAACCGACCTCGCCAAGAGCTTTGGAGGCCCCAACACCGAAGTTAAGTTGCTTACTAACGCTCAAGTAAATAAGGATAACATCCTTGCCTTGAAGGATTATTTAAGCAAAACAAGTGTGAACGACAAGGTTATTATATCATGCAGTTCTCACGGTTTGTTGGACGATAGCTTGAATTTCTACCTTGCAATGCACGATGTTGATTTCAAGCATCCTCAGTTTAAGGGCTTGAAATATGAAGATCTGGAAAGTTTATTGGATGGGATACCGGCCCGACAAAAGTTACTATTACTTGATGCCTGCAATAGCGGAGAAAACGATAAGACGGAAGTGTTGAACCAAGAGCTCAAGCAAAAAGAATCAAAAATGGAAAGTAATCAACTGCTTGCAGCTCGGGGTGTTATCATCCAATTGGAAGAAGAAAACAAAAGCAACTTTAAGAAGATGAATGAACTGTTTGTTAATGTGCGCAACAACACGGGTTCGGTAATCATCTCCGCTGCCGGTGGCCAAGAAAGTGCATTGGAAGCCATCGAGGTGAATGGGAGAGCAATTGAAAACGGCGCATTCACATACAGCGTGTTAGAATGCCTCGAGCAAAACAAGGGTAAGGAATTGAAAGTAAACACCCTAAAGCAATACACAGAAAAGCGGGTAGATGAGATCACGAAAGGTAAACAGAAACCTACATCGCGCCAAGAAACCATGGAAGTGGATTGGGATATATTTTTGCATTAAAAACTCTTAGAGTTTACTTGTAAGCCGAATGCATTGCTTAAGATCATATCGTAATTATTTTGTGATTTAGGTGTCTCTTAAATTCATGCAACAACAGTATTTCAAATGGCTCAGTAATTTTTATATTAAGCTTCTGGTTTAATCTGCGGAATGGTTTGCCACTTCATTATACAAGCGTTTTAATATTTATTTATGAATGGCACTTGACAATTAAGTTGAAATTTCGCCCACAATTTAATGGATTTTCGATAAGTAGCCGCCATATTTACTTTTGCTAATTAAACAAAACCGTCTTTAATGAAAAATATGAAAAGTTGTATTTTTTGCAAAATAAAGTATATTTGCAGTCCTTAAAATTAAAATTAAAATTATATGGCAATTATTGATCTAGTTAGTTGGGCTCCACAAGGAAATAATACCATTTATGCTTTCAGGTTTCCCGAGACCAATCTTAGCACATACACTCAATTAATTGTACAAGAATCACAAGAGGCAATTTTATTTTCTAAAGGTCAAATTACAGGTAAATTTGGACCTGGAAAACACACTCTTAATACAGAGAATCTTCCAATTTTAAGAAGTTTATATGGACTGCCTTTTGGTGGAAAAAATCCATTTACTGCAGAAGTTTGGTTTGTGAATAAGCTACAGCCCTATAATATTGACTGGTCAATTGACCGCATGGACATCCATGATGCTGATTATAACACAGGAATTCCATTAGTTGCAAATGGTCGATATGGTTTAAAAATAACAGATGCAGAAAGATTTTTAATTAAAATAGTAGGTTCAAAAAATTCATTTGACCAAAATGACCTAACAGATCAGTTTTTTGGAGAATTTTCCACGAAAACCAAATCAACTGTTTTGCAATTCATGATTAAAAACAGAATTGGGTTAAAACAAATTTCAGCACATCTCGACAGTATTTCTGAACATTTAAAAACTATCATGTTACCTTTCTGGGAAAATCTTGGATTAGAGTTAACTAAGTTCTATGTTACAAGTATTGAAGTAGATAGTTCAAACGAGGTTGGAAAAAGAGTTTTAGATGCTATTTCTCGCCAAAGTGCTCAATCAATAGGAGGATATACATGGCAACAGGAGCAAGCATTTGGTGTTGCCAATAATGCAATCGATGGTTTTTCAAATGGTAATTCAGGTATTTTAGGAGCAGTTATAGCTTCAAATATGATGGGTGGGCTAGGCGGAGCTGGAGGTGTCATACAACCACAATATAACCAGCCTTCATTTGGAGGTGCAAATCAAAATCAGCAAGCAAATAATGTTCAACCTGTTAATCAAATAAAAGAAGTTTATTGTTCAAATTGTTCCAAGAAATTCCCTAGTACGCATAGTTTTTGCCCTCATTGTGGAGACTCCTATGACGCTTGTCAGAAGTGTGGAACAGATAATGACAAAAACGCTAAAAGATGCGTTAGTTGCGGAATTAATCTACAAAGTGATTCTGCCATATGCACTAATTGCAATAACCAACTTGCCCCAAATTCATCGTTTTGTGGAAAATGTGGTCAGCAACAAGGTGATAATAAATGTACAAGGTGTGAAAATTCGCTTGATGTTAATGTAAAATTCTGCCCTAAATGCGGCCAAAAAAGATAAAATATATATAATTCATGACTCCGAAAAAAATAGTTTCAATTTTGTTAATTCTCTTAGGAGAAGCAATCATTATTTTCTGCTTTTTACATTTTGGAATAAGATTACAGACGGAAGTTTTAGTTCTGAATATTATTGTTTCAACAATTATTTATTGCCTTGTTTTTGTTGATTTTTTCTTTCCATGGGTAAATCTGAAAGATAAATCACAAAAGCAAATTGGTTCTATTGGATTAAGGTGGTTTTTTGCATTCTTTTATTTGATTCTTGCTTTATTATTTATGGTGTTTTTCAATTCTATAAATCCTACTCATTTTTCAAATCAAATTGTATTTCACGGCATTCTATTATTTTTTTTAATTCTTGGACTGTTTCTGGCCAATAATGCTTCAGAAAAGGTCGCTGAAATTTATGTTCAAGAAAAGCAAAACAGAGATAATATTGATGAGATGAAAAAAGCAACAAAATCCCTTCAATTGAAATTAGATACTATGAGTAATGTTCCTATTGAAATCATATCTCGAGTTAATGAATTACAAGAAAATTTGAGGTATTTATCTCCAAGTAATAATGATGAAGCAATAGTTTTAGAGAGTAAATTTGTAGAAGATATTAAGATTTTAAGTAATTGCTTTTCTGAAAATCCATTAAACATGGTAAATGTCATCAGCAATATTAAGAATTGTGAGAGTACATATAAAGAACGTAAAAGAGTTTTTTCAAATTAATATAAATCAAGCAACTCAATAAATATGAAAGGTAAAATTTTTGCAGATTCGAGTAATATCTTCCAAGACCAAGCAAAGATATTATTCAACTATTATCAGTCAGTGGCTGAAAAAATTGTGAATGAAGAGGAGCGCATTGAAAAAGAAATTGCGAAACTCGAAGAAGAAAAATTGATGATAGAGGACATTCTATCTTCATGGTGGAATAGAATTAAATTATGGTTTCAGGGCAAGCTTAAAAAAACGAGATTGCAAATTGAAGAAATAAAAACGAGAGTCTCTGAATTTCAAAAAATACACAAAGAAATTTTCAGGGAATATAAAGTAAGTAAGTTAGGAGTTGCTTATGTTCCGATTGCCGATCAAATAAAGTATGAAAACAAAAGCTTTATTGTTGATCATACAGGAATGGTTGATGAATCTGAAGTAAAGCTTCAATTATCCAAACAAAACGACTTACTCATTCAAACAATTTCAGAGTTAGAAAAACTATCTGGTGAAGCACCAATTGTTGAAAGTTCATTTGAAATTGAAGAGATTGAGACAGAGCAATACTCTAAATCAATGCAACAACTTAATCAACATGATTATTTTGGAAAGCTTGAACGTTCATTGAGAACAATATCATATTGTATGGACG
Source organism: Bacteroidia bacterium (assembly GCA_964201695.1). Classification (GTDB taxonomy): domain Bacteria; phylum Bacteroidota; class Bacteroidia; order M30B66; family M30B66; genus CALQRR01. The sequence continues at coordinate 7,476 of CAXNGM010000007.1, forward strand.
ATTTAGATGTAACATCTGTTCAACTTCCACTTGTTGCCAATGAGAGTTCGTATCTTAACTTCTTAAAGGAATTTGCAACTAATGAAGTGCCAGCTAATGCTCCTATCTTTAAAGCATTTGATACTCAAAAATATAATGAGCAAATTTCAAAATTTCAGGAATTGAATAAACTTAAAGATTCTTTATCAAGGAATACTGCTCAGTTTGAAGATGTATTGAAAGGTTTGATGGTAACAATGGCAAACTCAGTTCAAGCAATTTCTGCATTGAAAATTGCTTCAACTGATAAAATGATTTTTGAATCTAATAAAGTACTTTATAAAATTCTTAAATCACCATACAACCATTATTCTCCAATTTTGGAAGCATCCGAAATTGAACGTATAAGAAATGAAAGTTTTAATTATAGCGAGGTTGTTTCTGATTATGTTCCTTTTCAATTAAAAGATAGTTCAAAAGTTCGATTCAACTTGGTTTCTGGAATGTGGACAGCTGAAGATGGTGGTACAACAAATTTTCCATTTGGAATTCATCAGATGCATGAAGAAATTGTTGCTCCAATAGTTCAAAATCTTATGAATGAAACAAGAATTGAACGTTTAAAAATATATAACCATATCAAAGATCAAAAGATAAGTTATCTAAACAAATGGCACCAGGATACTGAAGATTTTTATGGAAGAAACAGGGCAGAAAGTGCAGATCTAATTAATCTAATGAGAGCAAGCTTGAGAGATTATGTAGCTGCTTATAATACTTTGACCTCTCTTAAGAAAACAGAGGATAGTATGGCTCAATCTGGTGGTTCTTTAGATTCAACAGTTGTAACAGCATCGGAAAACTCAGAAGAAGTATTTGCAGCTTTTGAGCTTCAATCAAAAGAATTCCAGAATGTTCAGCTTGACTTTGAAAACTATATGGAACGATTAAAGGAAGATATTGACACAAAAGCAGAAAAGTTTGAACATATCGACTACTATGATGCTTTACTACGAGATGGTACACCCAAAGAAATTGCCGTTGCAGCTGATGAAGTTCATAATTTTGAATTAAGAAGGAAACCTTTAATTACAGTCAATCCATTATTTGCAAAAACATCTGATTTACCTCCAACTCCAAGTGTCGAAGATGTTACTTTTGAACATATTTCTTTGAACCTACCAAACATCGCAAAAAACACCTTGAAAGAGCTTGAGGATGATTTGGTAGTTGAAAAGCCTGATTCAGAAAAAAATAATACTTCAGAAAGCGCCAATATTGAATCTAATGATGAAATTGAAGTTGAATCAGAAATTGATTTATTAGATAGCAAAGATTCTGACATTAATAATTCTGATTTAGAATTGGATGAAAATGAAAATTCAGAACAAAATACTCAATCAATAGAAGATCAAGAAAACATTGATGGATCTGAGGAAAATGAAGTGAATGAAGATTTTTCCGGTAAAAGTGAAAGTGACTCCATTAAAGATAGTGAAGATGATTTAGAGGAGAATGAAGAAGAAGAAGAAGAAGAGGAAGAAGAAGAGGAGGAAGAAGAGGAGGAAGAAGAGGAAGAAGAGGAAGAAGAAGAGGAAGAGGAAGAAGAAGAAGAAGAAGAAGAAGAAGAAGAAGAAGAAGAAGAAGAAGAAGAAGAAGAAGAAGAAGAAGATGAGGATGAGGATGAGGATGAGGATGAGGATGAGGATGAGGATGAGGATGAGGATGAGGATGAGGATGAGGAAGAGGATGAGGATGAGGATGAGGAAAGAAAAAAGCATTAATAATTTAAAAAGAAAAATTTATGGCAACATTCAATTATACGGTTGACACTAAGCCAATGGCAGATGAAATGCGAAGTGTTTCACGTCATGTGAATGCTACAACTGGTGCCGTTGTAGCAATGCAAACTGCAGTTATTATTGCTGAAGGAAAAGCAGCTGATCATGTTTGCAATAATGTAAACAAGGGATTTTATTCTTTGATTCGCTCACAGATCTCGCAGAAAATGGCAAAACTACAAAGCGAGGTTGATTCTCATGTTATGCAATTGGTTCAGCAAAAAAATGCATTACTAAGCATCAAAAACCGAATGCAAAAAGATTACAACATGATAGCCGGCAGGTATATCAAACTTTTCAATGGTTTAAATTCAAATTTAAAGCAAAGAGTTTTTGAACTTGACAAGCCGACTATCGATTTTGCTATAAAAGAGGTAGATAAAGTATCTAACAGAACAAAATACTTAACGGCAACTATACCTATAGTTCAGCTAGAATCTTTAGCCGTTAGTCAAAAAATTGTTGCATCAAATGTTAAGTACCGTGGTCTAAATGTTATCAAGTCGATGCGTAATTTTCTTTTTGAAATGAATTCACAGAAGAAACTTACTGACCAGATATTAATAAATGATAGTAGATATACCGAAACAGCAACAGTTTTTATCCCTGTTTTAATTTGTGAGTGTAATAGAGATAAAGCTGATTTGGGAATTGAAATATCTGTATCTGATGTTGAGTTAGATAATATTTCAAAGTCAGCGATAAAGAATACTGCATTTGCAGAACTTAATCAAATATCTTGGCAGCCCCAAGCATCTCCTAACATAGAAATTAAAAGTGAGTTCAGTAAATTAATATCATCTTCTTCTAAATCTCAACGAGTAAATGATATGGCTTTGAAGTTGTTCCATTCTACTAATTATCAAACCATTTAATTTTAAAGGTTATGAGTTACACAAGAAAATATAGGGAACGTATTGCTGTGCCCTATTCCGGAACCGTAAGATATTCTTACCCTGCATCTGAAAAAGGAGGATCTTCAACAGTTCCCTACAATGGTACAGCTTATGAAGATGTAAATGTTAGCATTGAGGTAGATACTGTTGCCTTTGATAATAGCGTTGAAAACTGTAATACAAATGTGAATTTACTTACCGGAGCAGTTGTTGCAACTGAAGTTGCTCAAATTGCATCTATAGATAAAAATTCAAAGAAGGTAGCAAAAACGATTGTTGATGGTTTTTTTAGTTATATACGTTCCGAAATCAGCCAACAGATTGCAGAATTAACACAGGGAATAGATTCCCAATTAATGCATCTTCGTGAATTGTCTAAAGCTACATTAGACAAGAAACGGCAAATGGAAACCGATTTTATTCGTATTTCGAGTAGATACATAAAAACATTTGACGACCTAAATAATGAATTATCTAACAGAGTTTTTGAACTGGATAAGCCCACCTTCGTTTTTAAAAAGGAATTAGATAATCAGAGTATTAGAGCTACAAAAAATGATTTAGTTAACATAGTTTCAGTTTTTGGAAAAGAGGGTAGTGAACTACATTCAAAAATTAGTGTGTCAATAGCTAAAAAACGTGCTTTAGATACATTGAATAAAGCTAAAGTATTTCTTTGGCAACAAAAAAAGTTGAACAATACAGTTCAGCAAAGCATGTTGAATGAAAACATAGAGTCTTTTCAATATTCACCAATATGTTTTATTGAAGCCAATGGGGATAAAAATCAAATCACAAAAGGTTTACATGCTCCATCATTCATTTCGATGTTGCAGGAAAATAAAACAGTGAATGAATTAATTGAGCAATTTAATGAATCAACAAATTCCTGGAATTCAATAACAACAGATTATACTGACAATCTTAAATTGTACTTTAATTCCGAATTAAATAAATCGTATTCAACAGCTGACCAACACTCTGTCAGAGTAAAAGATATGATTCAAAAAATCGCAAAAATTGGTTCTATTAAAACATTAAGTGTTTAAAATCTTTAAAAAAATTAAAACTATGAACGAGTTAAAAGAAATCCGATTCAATGAAACCAATATTCAACTGAAAGATAATTTGGTTAAAGGTTCTATACTACCCGAAAAAATTTCTGAGCTAAATAGAACAATTACAATACAAGGTAATACCGTAATTGAGGGGCCAGTTTATGCCCATAAGTTAGAAATTCAACAAGGTAATTCAGAAATTCATGGAGCAGTATTTACACATCTTGAATTGTATGTAAATAGTGATGCAAAAGGTAATGTTACCTTCAAAAAAAGTGTTGGGTCTGCAAATTCAATTGTATCTAGAGCTCAGAACTGTAATATTATGTTTCATAGCGATATAAATGCCAAGAGCGTAACTCTTTATAATGCATTTGTAGCTGGTAGCATATATGCTGACGAAATAATTCTAGAGAACTGTGTTGTTATTGGAGGTGTTTTTGCAACTCAAACGATTGACATAAATAATTCAATTGTAGGAACGTTTAATACTCCTTCAATAAAAGCATCACAAATGGTAAATCTACTTTTGCCAAGTGCCTTTTCAATTGAAAAAATCCTTGTCGTGCCAGGAACTAAGTTTTTTAATCTCAGCCTGGCTGATTTAGGATCTTTATATAAAGGTTTGCCTCAGGCCCAAAATTCAGGTCGAATTGAAATGAACATTGACACTGATGAAGTTAAAACTACTTTAACGAATGAAGAAACACAAAAAACTATTAGAAGTTATACAGTAGTTGGGAAGGTTTTAGCTGCAGATTTGCTAGATATTGATAAATTTCAAAATCACTTTTTATTAACTGCTGCAAGTTTGGGGACTCAATTACTAAAGAACTATGATATGGGCTTAGATGCTAATGGAAAACAAGCAACTTTGACTATGGAGAAGATTAGAGACTTCTTCTTTGATATTCTTCATGGTAAAATTGAAATACAGAATATAGACGGAACTTTTGACATAGGTCAAATAACAGGAAGATTTAATTAATAACGCCGCTGCCGTTCGCAAAGCAAGCACATTTGCAAACAGATTTAAACCAACGTCAAAATAAAGTTTGCAAATCACCTTGCTTTGCTCATACGGAAATCAATAATCAAACATTTAGTAAAATTTCCTGAAACACATTTTCAAAATTAATAATGCCAATATCTTATTTTCAATCATTGAAAAGGTAACTCAAATAATTGCATTTTAATTTTCGTTCAAATATGATTTACTGATTCTATTTATCATAGATGAAAGGGTTGAAAGGGAATAAAACTTCTGGGTTTAGGATCCGAAATTTATAGGTTATTCATCCGTACCATGCCTTTCAACATCTATCACCACAAATGCAAGTCTGGCGAGATGAAAAAACAATATCCTCTTACGTCAAATTATGTGTCTGTAAAATAAAAACCTATGTCACGCCAAGAGTCGATGGAGGTGGTTGGGATATATTTTGCATTAAAAACTCTTGCATTTAAATGTTAACCGAATGCACCATCCACAATGTATTTAACTTCTGATTTAGGTGTCTTTTAAGTTTATACCACAACAGTATTTATGGCTAAGCAATTTCTATCTTAAGCTTCTTGTTTAATCTGCTTAATGGTTTATAGCTCCATTTTAAAGCATTTTTACTATTAAAATATGCATAGCATGTTTGAAAAGCTTTACCAATTATACACTAAGACGCCTGAAGTCATTATAACATTTTTTAAGTATTTAATAATAGAATGTCTATTTCAGTGAGGGATTTTCAAAAAATAGGTATAGTATCAAATTTAATTACTCCTTAATGAATTCAGCATCAAAATAGATTCTTTTCAAATCAAGTATGATATTTCGTAAATACTTCTTTGTAATAATATCTAAATTCTTGCCTTCTGATTCAACAGTAGCTTCAACCTCTCTCATTCTTGATGCGAATTCGACTTCACTTAATATGAATATAGTTTTTCTAGGAGTTTCATTTATGAATTTTTTATTTAAGATTTCCCAATGATATTCACCTCCTTCATTAAACACAAAACCAGTTTGAATAGGAACTAAAGTGTCAATTCCTAAATCATTAAAAACATGCAAGTTGCAATCCTTGATATTATGATTAGTATTTGCTTTAAATAACCTGTTAACCTCAAAATTTGAACTATCATAGGGTAGAACATAGATGCTGTCTTCATCACTCCGAGAAACGCCACCACGAGAAGTTTTAAATTCTTGGTGATTATTTACTTGATGCCAAAGAACTTTGGCCGCATCGTTCGAATTATTAGAGATATATTTCTCAATATCAGAAATTTTAAATTGCTTTCCTGTTTTTCTGAATACAGTCGCAGCATCCCCATTAGTTTTTGAAATCAAAATAGATCCACCTTTCTCAATTCGAATATATCCCTTACGAATCAAATCCCCATTTTTAACTTCCTTCCATACACTTTGAATAGTTTCTTGTTTGTAAACCTTTCCAGCTTTTTGATGAACAATAATGCCTTGTCCAAAAGCTGTATTTAGAATTAAAAGAAAAATACTCAGGCTAATGATTTTTTTCATGAGAAAAATATGTTTTAATACCCAATTTTTTGTTGAGCCATATAGAGATTGGTTCATAAAATTCAACAGCTTCAATAAGAATTACAATTTGTAAATTTAATCCACCAACAGCCCAATAAATATTCATGTCTCTTAATAATAAAGCGAAATAGATTAGAACAAAAATGAGAATAAACGAAATTGGAAGTACAATAGGTTTGTACCAAATTGAATGGTGCGCTATGTATACAAATAAAAGAGCAACCAGGACGAGAATAATAAACTCTAAAAGGCCCTTCCAGATTCCATTGAATTCATATATGAGGCGATCATTTATAAGCATTTCCAAAACCTGGGCATGAATAAAAATTCCAGAAGTGCTAGGCACTTTACAAATTATATTTTGATGACGAGCAGGGACTATATGTTTATCTTCAATATCATATGGATTCCCAATTGAATCCCTCCCAATATGACCGATAAGAACAATTTTATCTTTTATAAAATTGTTCATTCGTTTCAAATATGATGGGTCATCAATCTTTTCTAGTATTTCACTCGCTTCAATTGTTGGTATTGATGATTCATGAAGATTCAATTTTTTCCAATCAATACTATGAGAATAATCATATTTATAGTCAATTAATATGGGGGTAGAGGGAACACTAATATCATGTTTTAAAAATTCTTTCGCAACAGCCAATGCAAATGAAAGTGTATCATGAGATTTAAGTTGATAATATTTTTTAGTTGCTGCACTATCGCCAATTAGTGAAATATCCGCTTTAGTAGCCTTGTCTGAAGTTATCGCATTTTTGCCACCATATTCAGCCAATACTAAATGTGGGAATGAATCTAATGCTTCCTTTAAATTGGTATCAGTTAATGGATCTGTTTTTGATTCAAACTCAATATCAATACCTATAACTGCAGGAGATTGTTTATTTATAGAATTAAGGACATTACTGAAGTTGTTTCTAAAGTCGGTTAATGAGGTGTCAGGAATTGAACCAGAATTAATGAATACAACATCCATTGACTCAGGTTCATTTGACTTTTCTTCTTGATTATAATACAAATCAAGGAAATCAATCTCTTTAATTGCTAGTTCTAATGGGTTCAGAGATTCAAAGAAATGAAGTAATCCCATTAATGAAAAAACTAAAAGTTTCAATACAATGACTGATAAGACTGCTTCTTTAAAAATTAATTTCAAGTTTTTCATTTAAAAATTATGAATTCAGTTTAAAACTGGATGTTTAACCCCACAAATACTCCTGTTTTAAATTTCGTTTCAAACAATCCATAATCATCAGAATAATTGTCTATTGGAAGTATTGGAGTGTTTAATTTATAATCTGACATGAGAACTTTTGTTTGCTGAAAATTTAAACCATATGCCAAACTTAAGTAAGGGAAACTTTTCAAGCCCAAACTTCCTCCTAATAATAAACCTAAATTCTCATCAATACCCTTCTTGAATGAATAGCTTACACCAAATCCAACAGAAGGAACAATATTTCTTTTAGAGGAGAATGTAAAACTTATCATAGTGCCTAAAGCCAATTTCATTGAATTGTCAAATGATTGAGAAACAGATACTGAATCATCCCCCCAAGAAGAGCTAATATCAGTAAACGAATATTGGGGTGTGCCACCGAGAGATTTTATCCCAATAACAGCCGTAGTTAACTTAGGTATAATAAGACCTCTCAATGGCAATTCTACAATAACATTAGAACGCAAAGTGTTTTCATTTTTTGATGTTAATTTTAATACCCTATTGTATTCGTTTTCACTTTCTGTATTCGTTTTCTGATCAGCATCAAATTGTATATTGAAAAATATGCTTGTATTACGTTCATTTCCATGAGAGTTTTGGTTTTTAGATATGACTATTGATCTTTCGACAGAAAATGTTTTTTTATTCAAATCCTTTGTAATTCTCTTGAAGTCTATCGGAGAATCTCCACCTTCGTAAATCTTAGAAAACTCCGAATATAACTCGCTAATGATTTTTATTTCTTTATCTAAATTAGATTCTTGCCATTTTTCATCTTCCTGACTTGAGTTCAATTTCTCAAGATGTTTTGTAAATTCTTCATTACGCTGTTGAAATAATCCTAAATCAACTTTCTTCACATTTTCAGTAAACTTATTTTTAACTTCATCCAATGTGAGGTCTTCGGCATAAATTACGGAAGTTGCACTTTCCATTTCAGATGCGAATTCTAGAAGGCCATTTAATTCTTCATTGAGTGACAGAACCTCTTTCTTCATTGTTATATATTCATTATCGCCTCGTGAAGATATTGCATCAAGGCTAGGAGTTCGATCAATAATATCCATTGACTTTCCAAAATTCCCTAAAAAGCCTACGGGGCTTAGTATACTCGCTACAGTACTAATCATACTTCCATTACTAGCTTCTTTACTAACAAATGTGCCTTCATCTACCTTAACGCTAAAAACATACTCATTCAAGTTGATGCACCTGAATTTCACAACATCACCGTAATCAACTGTTGGGGCTTTTGATATACTTTTTTCTGTTTCTTTTCCTTTTGAAGTGAATACTTCATAATAGTTATAAGTATTGTCTAGTTTATCATACTCCACTACCCATTTTCTTTGAGCAAGCAGTTCGTTTGATGAAATTAATATTGACAAAAATGCAGCGAATTTTAAAAAGTGTTTCATTGGTTTAGATTAATTTGTTTGTAATTATTTTTTTAATGGGTTAATTATTCTTTGATCGTAAAGGTGAAATTTTCGATAGAAATTTCGGAAGAGCTATCCACTGCGCTTCTCTTTCCAGCAGAGGCATTTCCTATGATTGAGAATAGTGGTGATTCATTGCCGCGGGTTGCAAGACTCTTACCCATTTCATTGATAGCAGATAAATCTAAGCTCTGCTTAGAATAAATGATTTTAATCATTTGTAATCCAAAGGGAGGCATCCATTCAAAGTTTATGGAGTTTGGTTTCGTTTTTGAAACGATTTTATTTTGCTTATACCAAACCATAGAGCCATCTGGGTCAATAGAAATTACATTCAAATAAATTTGATATTCATTATTGTTATTAAATTCAAATCGAAAACCCTCATGTTTTGAATAGCTTACATAATTTATGTCTTCGTTATCAGCTTTAATTGGTTTCATTCCTGCTTTAACATTTGCCAATTTTGTTACTTCATAATTGGCTGAGATTGTTTCATCGTACCATTCTAGCTCTCTGAAAACATCTGATCTTGCAGCGAGGGAGATTAACATAAGCAAGGAGTCTTTTCCTGCTTGATTTGAAATATCTATCCCCGACATATTTCTTAAAGGCATTGCAAAATCGCCATCACCTGCCAATATTTGAATCTTATCTTTTGATTTTTCACCTTCTGGACTGTATTTTTTTATGACATACTTCGCTTTCCCCTCCACCAATTGAATATTCTTATTGTTTTCCAGTAATTTTTTCAATTCCTTGTTTAAGTCGCCGGCATCTAATACAATTTGTAAATTTGCAGGTGCAATAGATTTCGATATTACGAATGCGCGATACTTCTCTCCTCTGTCATTTTTCTTTGCATTCAAAGTCACTTCAGAACTTAATGCATCTATTGTTGTAACCTCACCCTTAAAAAAGGGCGTTTCTCCTTTGATTTGATTTGTTGTATTCGAGAAAAAACCAATTGAATCTCCAAGTGCTAGTCCGCTAATCGAACCTCCTCTTAAGATAGCTTTATTACTAATAAGTTTATCGCACGAAAGAAACTTATCTTGCGGAATTAATTTTCCGCTAAAAATCTTCTGATTCAAATCATCTCCTTCAATATCTGGCTGTTGATCATTCTGGAAAGCAATTGCCATACGTTCATTAATTAAAGAGAACAAGTTGTTGTAAGTCGCATTTTCTTTCAATTCTTTTATGGAACTTGCAAAGAAAGTAGTTAATGATCCAGCCTTGTCAACTTCTCTATTTACTTGGTTAGATTGACATCCAAAAAAACATACCAATTTTCCTAATTCTGCTTTATTCTCGAAAGCAAAATCCGAATTGGACGCATCTTTTGTATTTGACAAAGGCTGATAATTTTCAGGAGCACATACTTTATTTGTACCACGCACCACCCAGTCATTTTCACCTCTTGAAACAGTGCCTGAATGACAGGCATCAAAAACAGCAATTAGCTGACCGCTACCACCAATTTTCTTTTGAATCAAATTGAAATAGTGATTTATTTGATCATCTACTAAATGTTCATCGAATTGGTAGTTGTTATCCGATTTCATAGGAGCATTGTAAAGAACCAAGGCCTCATCTAAGCCATCCGGTTCATCCTGTTCTAAATATTCAGTTTTATAATTTTTTGATGACACATCCATAACTTGTTGCCCATGCCCAGAGAAATGAAAATAAATGATATCTCCATTTTGAAGTGTGCCAATGAAATCATTCATTGACTTTTTAAAACCAGAATATGTTGCATTTTGGTCCGTTAGAGAAACAATGTTTGATTCTATAAACCCCTGGCTGGATAATAAATCCATCACTATTTCTTTGTCTTTTGCTGAGCTTAAAGTAGTCCATCCACTTTGAGCAGGATAATTACTAATTGCTACAACAAATGCTCTTTTAGTTTGAGAAAATACCATTGAATTAATGAAAATCAAGGTAATTAATAATGTATTTCTTTTCATTTCTAGTTCAAATTTTGAGTAAATGTAAATAAAAAATGATTAACGGTTGGATTTGTATATATTTATACATTGTTTTAATTATGGAAAATGTTGTATTTCTCATTCTCTTGTTTTTTGTCTTCCTTATTGCATCGTTATTCTTATGGCATGGTATGCTTAAAAAGACTTTATCACCAAGGAAGATTCTGATTGTAATTTTAAGCCTTCTTTTATTCTATGGTTTTATTGGCTTGATATTTCATAAACGAATAGAAAAACTTATTTTCTTTGCTTTTGATTATTTTTCGAATAGCATACCAGTTACACCTATTTGCAGTTGTAATTTTGTGGGTGATATTCATAAAGATGCATATGTAAATCACGTAAGTTTTGCCCGCAAGGTTAGCAACAATCGTTTAATTAATAATGACTCGACCCGAAATAAGTTTATTCAGCAAAAACACCTTGTTGATGTTGTGAATAATGAAGGATATCGTATTGCTCATTTAACACACAGCAGCTCACATTTAACACAACTAGCTTATGATCGGTTAAAAGAATTAGGTATTCGTTTTAAAAATGCTTTAAAGTCGAGCAATGATCTAAATGATTTTTTTGTAGTTTCTTCGCTTTCCAGAACCGAGCATACCGAACAAGAAGACCTTCGAAAAATAGAAATAAATGCATACAAAGGAATATCAAGTCATTCATATGGACTCTCTTTTGACATCAAAGGGATTCGGACACTAGGAACTTGTCCAGATGCTCAATTAAAATTAAAACAAATTCTCCATGAAATGCAGGAGGAAAAGAAGATATTGATTTGTCCGGAATCAAATTGTATTCATGTTACTGTGATAAAATAGATTGAATTATTAACATCAACTTCCTATTGCAATAATTTGAATAACAATTTCAAATTTTTAACAATACTATATCATGGCATTAATTAAGAAGAACGAGTTCTTGTTTCAATTCGGTTAAAAGAGAATTTCAATTATCAATCAATTTTAGGAAGAATTGGTATTGCATATATAGTTAATTGGATACTTTGGCTATACTTGTATTTTGAATCTAATAAAAAGAACGATGGAAAATAGAGACATACAAAAGAGTTACCCCAAGGAAGAATTTGTCAGCAAATTGAGAAGATTGGCAGACTGTATAGAACGCAATGAGAACTTTCGTATTTCTGTTGCAGGTGAAGCCATATACATTCCCGATTTAGCTGAGTTTAGCATAGAACATGAAAGAAGCGAAGGCGAAAACGAGCTGGAATTTCAAATAAAATGGAATGTTGCCCAATAATTGAATTTCTATTTCATGTAATTGATTTCTTATGACTACAGAATTAACCATGAGCTTTTTGGCTGAACCCAAAGATGTCAACTTTGGCGGGCATGTTCACGGCGGAGAAGTCATGAAATGGATGGATCAAATTGGATATGCATTGGCCGTAAAATATTCGAAAGGTTATGCCGTAACCAAGTTTGTGGATAATATCAATTTTACCTCTCC